>QHRI01000132.1 GCA_003221375.1 Verrucomicrobiota bacterium | reverse complement strand
CCACGGTTTTGCCAGTGATGTACGCCTTCGCATTGCGTCCATGCAGCCGAAGATATGCGACATTGGAATTCGTCACCTCATCCACATCCGACGGCATGACCATAAAATGGTCCGATGCAGGCGCGTCCACGTTCACAAGAATTGCGTGATGCTTTCGCAAGAATTGAATTGTCGATTCCAATTCATCGCCGACTGCCCAATTGCGGTTTCGAAATTCAATCGCCAGATCGTAATCGCGCAGCATTTCGATCAATCGTTTGAGCTCGCCTAGTTCATGCTTACGCGGAGAAAACGAAGGCGATAGTTGCAAAAGGAAGACGCCAAGCTTCCCGGCATCGCGAAAAATCGATACCCCGCGCAGAAAAATTTTGAGCAGCGCTTCCTGTAATTCCGGCGTCGGGTTCACCCTTCCCCTGGCATCTGTTTCTGCGTGTCTCTGTAAATCAGGCGGCAAGAGCTTCGCCGGTGTCGAGTGGAATGAGAACAGTTGATGCAACTTCACGTCGAACGTGAAATCATTCGGTGTCGCCGCGCACCAGCGTTCGACCATTCTCGGTTCAGGCACGGAATAAAATGTCGAGTTCACCTCGACCATTTCGAAATGCTGCGCATACCACTCGAGCCGCTCGCCAGCCGGCATCTTTTTCGGATACCAACGCTCCACAAATCCGGGATCCGACCAGCTGGCTGTGCCAACGAGAATTTTTGCAGTTTCCGCTTTGCCAGAAGATTTTTTGGTCACGCACCAACGAAGTCGCACCCCACCGCTAACGCAAATGAGAGCAACAAAGGTAACGAATAAAAATGGCTCCAGCGGTAGGATTCGAACCTACGACCAATCGGTTAACAGCCGACCGCTCTACCACTGAGCTACGCTGGATCTTTTTCTCGCGGTTGCGGAGCGTATATCTTGCCTGCGCGGTCTGTGACGGCAAGTGCTTCCTTGCGGTAAAAAAAAATGCCGCCGGAAAACAGCGGCCGCTACAGCAAAATCGTTCGCTACTACGGTTTTGGTTGCGGGGGCGGGATTTGAACCCGCGGTCCGGCCGTTGCCGGATTATGAGCTGCCTCTCTGCAGACCGGTGATCGCATAGAACCCTTTACCTCGTCCCTGTCGTTTCAGTCTATTTTCCAATTTCCTCGCATCAGTCAGCAACAACTCCTCACTCTGCCAAACGATAGTCCAAGGACCGTGTCCTTTTGTCCAACGTGATTGACCGGTGTTGTGTTGTGCAACCCTTCGCGCGACGTCGTCGGAGAGACCGATATAAAACTTGCCCGCGTGATTCTGGAGAATGTAAACGCGATATGCTGCCGGCATTCGGCAAGTGATTTGGTTGCGGGGGCGGGATTTGAACCCGCGGCCTTCAGGTTATGAGCCTGACGAGCTACCAGGCTGCTCCACCCCGCGCTCCTAAAGTAGTTACGCATTCGCTCCTGGCAAATCGAAAAAGCAATTCTGTAAATACAAACGGCGCATTCGGCACCGACTATGCGAATTGTCTCTACCTGTCTTGGGCTGGAGTTTTTTGAACGAAGAAAAACTTGCTTCGACGAAAACTCTCGTAACTGTTCCAGCCGAACGATTGTCTTCGTTACGGGTATCAAATGGTCGTCCGGGAATTCTTTGAGCAATTCTTCGCCAGCAAACTTGCCCGGCGTGCATTGCTTGCGCTTCTCATCGTCGCGCTTTTCCTGGGCGGAATCCAGTTGCGGCGCTGGATCGGGGAAAGCACAAGACACGTGCGTTATCAGCACGACATCGTGAACGCTTTTTACTGGGGCAGCGAGACCATGAAAGAAGGGCGCCGGTTGTCACCCGACCAAGCTACTGCTAATTCGTTCACGGGATTCTGGCGCGGTTACCTGGCACTCTACGACCGCGTGAAGCATAAGGCGTACAACAAGGATTATGGTCTCGACTATCCGCCGCTGCGCCTTCTGGTCATGGCAATCTGGGCAAGGGAGGTGCGCAACCAATTCCCCGGCGTCGATGATGAAAACCCGAAATTGGTAAACCCATTGCTAAAGATCAACGTCTTATGCGAATTGCTTTCCGCGATCGCAATCTTCTTTCTCGTTCGTTCGTGTCTGAGGCGGCAATCACGCGCAACACAGTCTTCCTCGCTTCTCAACTTGCCGCTACACCATCGTGCTTCACTCTTTGCCCTTGTCGCGGCGAGCGTGGCATGGCTCGAGCCTTCCATGATTCTTGACGCGCACGGCTGGCCGCAATGGGACGTATGGATCCTGCCGTTTTATCTGTTCGCTGCGCTCGCTGCGCTAAAAAATCGGTGGTTCTTATGCGGTTGTCTGTTGGCCGCGGGCGCCATGTTCAAGGGGCAGCTGTTATTCGTAGCGCCATTTTTTGTTCTTTGGCCGTTGTGGCAAAAAAGATGGAACCGCGCGCTGCGTGTACTCGCCGGGTTCAGTGCGACGACGGCAACGATCGCGTCGCCATGGCTTTTACACACGCCGGCGGCCTGGGTCGCGCTTATTGCCATCACGGGCGCTAGCTCGTTCTTGTTTCTGCGATGGAAAACGCGATACAGCAGCGCATGGATCGGCGGCGTCACTGGGTGCGCAACGTTCACGATCGGCGCCTTTACCGGCGGAAGCTTTGCGTGGTTGAAAGTCGGTTTTCTGTATGGCAGCGAACATTACCCTTACCTTGTCATCAGTTCGTGTTACAACCTTCCGTCGCTTCTCTCCAAGCTTGGCTGGTCATTGAAGGATCCATTCTGTTCGGTTCATTTTGGATCTCTGGCCTTCCATGTCACGCTGCAATGGACTCTGCGACTGCTCTACCTTGGTGCACTCTCATTATGCGCGTACGGAGCGGCGCGACAGGTTCGCGATCGCGACCCTCGCGTCCTGATTGCGATCACGGCTCCGTGGCTGCTGATGTTTGCGCTGCTGGGTCAAATGCATGAACGCTACCTCATGTGGGGTGCGGTAATTAGCGCCGTCGCCTTGGGAGTCAGTCTTAGATTGAGTCTCATTCATTTCATTATCTCGGCAGCGAGCACGGCAATGATCGTGCACGTGATGCTGATCGATAAGAAACTTGAAGCAACACTATGGGCGATCGATTTACTCAAGCACATCCGAGGTTATGCGTCCGTTCTGGTGCTGGCGTGCGTGGCTGTTTATCTGTGGAACACGTTACCCATGCCTGTGTTCCAACGTCGAGCCTCTCGCTCAGCAAGGACGCCTTCTCTCTCGTTGGGTCCGGAGCCTGAGGAAGCTTGATTTCGATCAATCTGAGATGAGAACGGCCTGATGGAAGGCCGTCTTCAACATTGATCATTGAGTTATGCTTTATGCTAATGGAGCCGTCCCGTCTTCGGCCCACTGCTGCTCCACCACTCCATTACCCCACTACCCCATCAGCGCGGTAGTTGCTTTATTGCCGTGCCAGACGGCGGAACAGAAACCAACCAAGTATGATGAAAAGAACATTTGGAAACCAAACGAGCAGTTCCGGGTGCGCGTGCGGATTTCCACGCAGCGTATCGCCAATGATGACAAAGAGAAAGTAGGTCGTAGCCACGATCAAACCCATAGCGAATCCGATTGAGGTCTCGCGACGATGCGCCGTAACACCAAGCGGGACTCCGATGATTGCGAACGCAACACACGCAAATGGAAATGAAAAACGTTTATTGATTTCGGTGCGGCTGGCGCTGCGTTCGCGCTTATTCTCGCTTTTCAATTGCTCGAGTAATTGTTCGATCGACAACGCCGAGCGGCTTGGCCGTTTCTTCTCTTTCTCGTACAGCTCTTCGAGGCTGATTGGCAATGTGCCTTCCACCATGTTGATTCCGTCCCGTATCTTTCGCAGGTTGGACGGGTCCTTCTCGTCGCGCTCCTGGTAACGCGCCTGATAGAGGTGCATGAGGATTTGCTTGTTCGCCAAATCGGCTTCGAGCATGCCCGTGCGCGCGTAAGTCACCTTCACCGGGAGCGAATTCTGGTTCAATTCGAACACAGTGATATTCTCAAGCTTGTTACCTTCCTTTTTG
>QHRI01000131.1 GCA_003221375.1 Verrucomicrobiota bacterium | reverse complement strand
TTTGGTCATCTCGCCGCAAGCACTCAGGGCCGGCCCTGCCTATACGATCGAACAAGCAGTCGCAGTCGCTGAAGAGCACAATCCCGACATCCTGATCGCTCGGAAAAAAGTGCAGGGCGCACGCGGCGGGGTGATTGAAGCGCGCTCGGGATTTCTCCCGTGGCTATCATCGGACGGCTTGGTCGATAAACGACAAACGCAAAGCGAAACGAACCTTCGTCAGGAAGACTACAACGTAACGCTTAAGCTCCAACACAACCTTTACACTGGCGGAGCAGTAACCAGCCAGATGGGGATTGCGCGACTGAACCTCGAGAAGCAGAACTATGAATTGCAGGAGATTGCCAGTCGCGTGGCAATGGATGTGCGGATTGCCTTCAACGAGCTTCTGCTCAATCGAGCGAAGGTCCGCGTCCGTCAGGACTCCGTTCGTGTTCTCGACGAGGAACTCAAGAACCAGGAGCAAAGTTTTAGCGCCGGTATTGTTAGTAATCTGAACGTGCAACGCGCTGAAGTGGCTTTAGCTAATGAGCGGCCGGAGCTTTTTAATGCCGAGACGCAGCTTAAGAATTCCTATCTCCGGCTTGGCGATCTTTTTGGCACAGAGGTTGATCTCAGGGGGGAAGCTAAGCCATTTGAGATTTCAGGAGAATTACAATACCAATCGAATCACGCTGATCTCAACGATTGCCTGGCCCGGGCGGACGCAAACCGGCCGGTAATCAAAGCCCGGCAAAAGGACATTCAGATCGAAGAGCAGCAATATATTCTGGATCGGAGTGCGCTCCGCCCTCATGTCCGGGCATTTTCGGGATACGAGGTTTACAGCGAGCGCGATCCGGATGTCGGACCGGAATTTAATTATGGCGGTGTGGTGGGGATAAACGCGACATGGAACATCTTTGACGGGTTTGCAACCAAAGGTCGCATGCAAGCCACGCATGCCCGGCGCGACGCAGCCGTGCACGCGTTGGAAGCCGCTCGTCGCCAGGTGGCCTCCGAAGTGCGCAGCGCTTTTTTTGATCTTCAACAGGCTGATCGCGTGCTCGAAATAGAGACAGGCAACGTCCAGGCGGCAGATCAGGCTCTCGATATTGCTAAAAGCAATTTCGCTGCCGGATTGGGAACACAACTCGACATCCTGCAGGCTGCATCCGACGTGACTCGGACTCGCACGACCCGACTCAGCGCAATTTATTTGCACAATGCGGCGCTTGCGCGCCTGGCGCACGCCTGCGCGAGTTCTGCAGACGCGCTTGATTTCGGATCAAAACTCGAGAGCGCAAGGAAAGCAAACCGCAATGCGACACAAGCTGCCGACGTGGCGCGCCCCCCGGCAAAATTAGGCCAGCGATGAAGCGAAGAATTATTTTTCTTGGGAACTTGAGGAGCCTCGCGGTCCCCAAACTCTTCATCTCCGCATTGGCCGTGTATTGTACGCACACCGCGAGCGGGGTGACACTCCAGACGGTTCTGCGCACCTCGCTGGAAAGAAACCCGGCCATCCTGGAAGCGAAATCAGCTCTCGAGGGAGCTGCCGGGCAACGGCTCGTTTTTCGTTCCGTTGCCTGGCCCGACGCTGAATTGGGCGTGCCAGCGGGTGTTCAGGCCGGCCACCGCGCAGGTGAAAATGGAGTAAAAGGCTTTGCGGTCGGACGCGGCACCCTGATACAGACCTTGTTCAACGCCGGTTTGCCGGCTTCGATGCGGCGCGGTGATATCGAAGTCCTGGTTGCACAACAGCAATTGAACGTCTCCGTCGTGGACCAACTGCACGCGGCGCGCCTGGCGTTTTACGCGGCAGTTTACAATCGATCATTGGAATCGATCCGCAGGGAACAGCAACGGAGACTGCAGGAGAATGTGACTACTCAAAGAACGCGTTTCGAGGCGGGGCTTGCTGATAAAAGCGCGCTAACAAGCGCGACAGTACAGGAAGGAGAGTTGGGGACTAAAATTGAAGGCGCGCATCGCGCTTATTTGGATGCTCAACTGCAATTGGCCCTGGCGATGGGAATCGATCCGGCGAACGCATCGTTGCCCGAGCCTGAAGGCGAACTGCAATCTATCCCAATGCGCGTCGATCTGGATTCGGAAACCGCAGCGGCGTTACAACGAAGGGTCGATCTTAAGCTTGCGCGTTTATTTGTGCGCGCTGCCAACGAAGATCAACGAATTATTGCAGCGGACTACTACCCTATTGTAATAGGAAGCTTGCCCGGGGAATACGTTCCGGTCACGGGAATTCATCGAGAAGGCTCGACGAGCAAGACACAGGATTTTATCGGATCGGAAATTCGCGAGAAGGCGGTGTACACCTGGCGTGTGATTGATAACGGTAAGGTCGGAGGCGCGGTTCTTAGAGCGCGTTCGGCGCGAGAGATAAACGAACTAACCTGCCGGAAGCTGGAAGCGAACATCCCTCGTGAGCTCTCCCGTATCGCAAACGATCTCAAAACAACAGATGTTCGTGAAGAATCGCTCGTGTCCGCAACAGCGTCCGCGGAGGAAAGTGCACGCACGGTGCAGCAAAATCTGGCGAGTGGCCTGGCCTCGCCATTGGAGTACCGCGTTACGCAAAATGCGTTTCTCGAAACCAAGAGCGGACTGCTAGAGGCCATCTATGAACACAATCTCGCCGTGGCGGAGTGGGACCGCGCCACGGGACGCTATTTTCAATTTTCCGAAGGCACCACGAAATCGCGATAAGTACCTCGGATGAACGACGTACGCGGGTCGTAACCACGGCGCTGTGTCGCTGCGTCCCAGTAGCAAAGTATGATCGAACGAAGGTTTCTTAGACGCTGTCTTGGAAATAATGCTTTCGAAGACCTACCAGCAAGCGGATACAGGGCCGACTACCAGCGCCCACCGGTTGATTGCAAACAAGAGTTACGGACGCGACACTAATCCTGCAAAATTGAAATTGCCGGAATCAAAAAGAGTTTTGTTGGGTGGTGGTGCAGTCCTCTTGCTCCTTTTCGCGCTGGCATATTATTTTCTGATGCCAGTAGCGGAAGTGGCGAGCGTGCGTCGCGGTACCGCCATTTCGGCTGTGTACGGCACGGTGCGGATCGAGCCCGCTTTTGTGGTGCGTGTTCGAGCGCAAAACGATGGTTTCATCCGTTTAGCTGAATCTTTTTCGGCGGGTCGTGGCGCAATCGGAAAAAGCGTCGAAAAAGGACAGTTGCTAGCGACGATTGCTGACGAGGATACATCGCGAGAACTGAAGCAAGCCCGCTCCGACTTACAGGCGGCCATCGACCGCGCTGCTCTTCCGCTTCCCTCTTCAGAGCTGCTCAAAGCCGCTGAAGACAATCTACAACGACTCGAAAAGGTTGTTGGGTCGGGCAATGTGCCCGCAGTCGAATACCAGAAAGCAAAAAGCGAAGCGAACCGGTTGCGTGGCGCCGTTGAAACAGAGCGAATAGAGCGGGATCGCAATCTCAATTCACTCAAGGAAACGACTAAAAAGCTGGAGGCACAGATGAAGAGCGCGGAGGTCCGGTCGCCGATTGATGGACTTCTGACAAATGTTCAGACAATCGATGGCGAACTGGTTTCGGACGGCAACGAGCTTTTCACAGTTTCGTCGCGCAGAAATTACGTCCGGGGCGAAGTAAACGAAGAAGATGTGGGCGAAGTGAAACCGGGGATGAAAGCCAAAGTGCAACTCTATGCCTACCGGACGCGGAGCTTCGCTGCGCGCGTTACTTCGGTTCAGCCAGCAGCCGATCCCACGACTCAGCGATATACCATCGTGCTCGAGATGGAAAATCCACCGGATAATTTGATGGTTGGAATGACCGGCGAGATGAACATTGTCACCGGCACCCACGAAAATGCGTTGCTGGTGCCAACGCGCGCTCTCCTTGTCGATCAAGCGTTGGTTGTGA
>QHRI01000130.1:510-4598 GCA_003221375.1 Verrucomicrobiota bacterium | reverse complement strand
AAACCACAGCGAGTGTGCAGCTAGCTTCCGAACGCTGATGATTTTTGGGCGCGACATGAGAAGATCAGAGCCTTTAAACCCTCGCCGGCAACTTGGGTTATTCGACGCCATTATGATTGTGATGGGCGGTATCATTGGCGCGGGAATTTTCGCTAATCCGTCTGAGGTCGCGCATCGTGTTCACGCACCGTTTTTAATCCTTGGCGTTTGGGTAGTAGGCGGTGTTTTCGCGATGTGGGGTGCGTTTATCTGGGCTGAGCTGGCTACTCGTTTGCCCGCCGCAGAGGGCGGCCAATATGTTTATCTTCGTGAGGCATACCATCCTGCGGTGGCGTTTGTGTATGGATGGGGACTGCTTCTCGTGACCCAGACCGGTGGTATGGCCGCGGTCGCTGTTATTTTCGCATCTTATTTTCACGCCCTTACAGGAGTAGGTTGGAACGACAGCGTGATCGCAGCTGTAGTACTGCTCGTCCTGACCGGCATTAACTGTCTGGGAGCGCGCGCGGGCAGCAACGTGCAAAGCGCTTTCATGTTGTTAAGGATCGCGGCGATTGTGGGACTCGTGCTTTTTGGATTTGCGCTTGGGGGAAGCTCACCCAAATCCGAGCCCTCGCTTGCAATTCCAATGTCGTTGGGACTCTTGAAAGACATTGGATCGGCGATGGTTCCTATTGCATTCGCTTATGGGGGATGGCAGACCGCGACTTTTGTTGCAGGTGAAATGCGCGATGCGCGCCGCGATTTATCGCGTGGACTGCTAATTGGCGTGGCTGGCGTTGTCGTCCTTTACCTTGCCGTCAATTTCGTATGCCTGCGAGTGCTCGGCCCAGCCGGCCTGGATGCAACGACGACTCCTGCATCCGATGTCATGCGGGCAGCGATCGGTCCACGCGGCGCGCAATGGATTGCCGCCGGTATCGCGATCTCGACGCTCGGTTTCCTGAGCCAAAGCATGCTAACAGCTCCACGCGTCTACTACGCGATGGCGCGCGACGAACTTTTCTTTGCGAGTGTTGGCAAGCTCTCGGGACGCTCTCGAGCTCCGGTCGTCGCAATCTTTCTTCAGGGTGTGGCGGCAATCGTCATCGCTTGTTCCGGGACATATGGTCAAATCTTGAACTTTGAAGTCACTGTTGATTTTATTTTTTTCGCAATGACAGCGGCATCGCTGTTCGTCTTGCGCCGGCGTCATATTGGATCAGACACAGTTAGCTCTCGTGTACCCGGACACCCATTCACGACGATCGTTTTTGTTTTGTCCTGTGTTGGAATTGTTGCAAGCGCCATCATCGCTTCACCAGCGAATAGTGCGATTGCGTTGGGGATCATGCTGGCCGGGCTCCCGATTTACTGTTACTGGAGGAAGGTCAGACGAGGAGCCTCATGACACACAAGCATTCCGACTACATTCACTGGTCCAAGACGCAAAGCCGTGCGCGGTTCAACCTCGCAACGAGCGGCGTCGCGCCGTTTCCGCTTCGCGAACTGCCAGTCCATTTGGAGACACTCGAAATTAATGGCTACGACGACTACGGTCATCCGCCTTTACAAAAAGCCATCGCCGCGCATCACGGCGTTGACCCCGACTGTGTTGTGGAATCCGCGGGTACATCCATGGCAAATCACCTCGCCATGGCTGCGATCATCGAACCGGGTGACGAAGTCTTGATCGAGCATCCAGCCTATGGGCCGATTCTCGACGTCGCCCGATATCTTCACGCCGATGTGAAACGCTTTCAGCGCACGGAAGAAACCGGTTGGGCTGTGGATCCAAAGGCGGTTCGCGATTGCATCGCGCCAAGGACACGGCTCATCGTGATTACCAATTTGCACAATCCAACCAGTGCGCTTACGCCAGATTGGGTTCTGCGTGAAATCGGCGACATCGCGAGCAGTATTGGAGCGCTCGTGCTGGTAGACGAAGTTTATCTGGATGCGGTTTACCAGCGAACGCCACGAACGTCCTTTCATCTGGGATCCGGGTTTGTGGTGACAAGCAGTCTGACGAAAGTCTACGGCGTCAGCGGGCTGCGTTGCGGCTGGATCCTTGCGCGCCCCGAGCTCGCATGGAAGATGCGCCGCCTGAATGATCTTTACAGCGGAACGCCAGTTTACCCTGGGTTACTTCTCGCTGTCGCCGTGTTTAAGCACTTGAATCGGGTTCGTGAAAGAGCGCGCCGAATCCTGGACGCGGACCGGGAACTGCTTCGGAATTTTCTTGAACGGCAGGCCGGGCTTTCAGCAGTCTGGACAGATTGGGGCACGACCTCGTTTGTGAAGTTGGAAGATGGCAACGCCGATGATTTCCTGGAACATCTCCGGACGGAATTCGAGACCTCGGCGGTTCCCGGTCGCTATTTCGAAATGCCCGATCACTTTCGCATCGGCATGGGCGTGGATACGGAAATGTTTGGAGAAGGTCTGGATCGCATCGGACGTGCGTTGACGTCCAGGTAGGTCGATTGACCTCAATCGCCTGGTTATGCCTTCGGTCACACCTAGTTACCTTAAGTTATAACTACGGGCGAGGATGCGGACTAGGTCGCATCCTTGGTGTAGGTGTAGGTCTTGGAGTTGAGCTTGGCGTAGCCGTCGCAGTAGGTGTTGGAATAGGGCCAGATTGTGCGCAGTACCTCCCGCCCGTACCCGCAACAGCATTATTATGGTCGATTACGCCACCCCAGACAATCATCTCAGTTCCCGTCCAGACGGCCGAGTGAAAGCTTCGGCTATCAGGTGCGCTACTTGTAGTAGTCAACATCCAAGCATCCGTGGTGGGATTGTACCTCCCCCCTGTGTTAAGCTCGGTCTGACCACTTTGATCAATTCCTCCCCAAACGATCATTTCTGTGCTGGTCCAGATTCCGGTGTGAAAATACCGGGCGCTAGGAGCGTCCGTCGTGCTGGTAGAGGTCCAAGTGTCCGAGCCAAGATTGTATCGCCCACCTGTGCTCGATCCACCGCCCCAGACGATCATTTCGTTACCGGTCCAAACTGCGGTGTGAAAAGATCGGGCCTCGGGAACATTTGTGGTACTGGTAGGTGTCCAGCTATCCGCGTCTGGGTTGTATCTCGCTCCGCTATTCAAGTTGCCGGAAGAAGCCTGTCCTCCCCATATAATCATCTCGTTACCAGCCCAAACTGCAGTGTGCCCATCTCGGCCCGATGGTGCATTGGTTGTGGAGGTCGCGATCCAGCTATCAGTATCTGGATTGTACCTTGCGCCGGTGTTAAAATTAGGAGTCGGCGTAGGCGTCGGTGTTGGAGGAGAAGCAGGATCAGAATCGTGTCTCCCGCCTGCGTATAGCTGGATGAACCCTCCCACTCCGCCCCACACGATCATTTCGCTGCCAGTCCAGACGGCTGTGTGAAGAGATCGTGCGAGGGGCGCATCGGTCGTGCTGGTAGGTATCCAACTGTTCGTGCTGGGGTTGTATCTACCGCCGGAGTTGAAGGTAAAGCCATCGGGCCCGCCTCCGCCCCAGACAACCATTTCGGTCCCCGTCCAGACTGCCGTGTGGCTAACTCGGCCAGAGGGCGCATTACTCGTGCTGGTAGCCGTCCAGTTATCCATCGCCGGAATGTACCTCCCGCCTGTATCTAGGAGGCAAGTCGCCAAAAAAGAGTTACATCTGGCCCCGCCCCAGACAATCATTTCACTCCCAGTCCAGATGGCTGTGTGTCCTGTTCGACTGCTCGGCGCGTTGTTGTTGCCAGTACTTATCCAATCGTCAGTGCTTGGATTGTACCTTCCGCCTGTGTTCTCCCTCCCATAGAAAGTGTCTCCCCCCAGACGATCATTTCGCTCCCGGTCCACACTGCCGTGTGATACGCTCGGCCTTCCGGTGCTGTGGTTGTACTTGTGGCTGTCCAACTGTTGGTGCTCGGATTGTACCTGGCGCCGCTATTCAAATCGCCGTTGGTGAAATTGAATCCTCCCCAGACGATCATTTGGCTGTTCGTCCATACTGCTGTGTGCGCGGCCCGTGCATCAGCCGCATTGACAGCGGCGGTGGCCACCCAAGTGTCCGTGCTTGGATCGTATTTCCCGCCTGTGTTCAAGAGGTTGATGAAGTCGCTAGCTT
>QHRI01000130.1:0-447 GCA_003221375.1 Verrucomicrobiota bacterium | reverse complement strand
CCAGACGATCATCTCGCTGCCGGTCCACACTGCTGTATGAGAATATCGGGGATCAGGAGCGTTGGTGGTGCTGGTAGCTGTCCAAGTGTCCGTGTTCGGATTATACCTGCCGCCTGTATCAAAAAAGGTGCTGAGGCCATCCCAGCCTCCCCAAACAATCATTTCATTACCAGTCCATACAGCGCGGTGGTCAACTCGCGCAGTTGGCGCGTTGGTAGTGCTTGTGGCTATCCAGCTATCCGTGACCGGATTGTATCTTCCGCCGGTGTTCGTGCCGGGGAATCCGCCTCCCCAAATGATCATCTCGGTACCCGTCCACACTGCTGTATGAGAATATCGGGCGCTGGGAGCATTTGTGGTACTAATAGCTATCCAAGTATCTGTACTTGGGTTGTATCTCCCGCCAGTGTTCATGCCAAAGGCGCCGCCGCCCCAGATGATCATCTC
>QHRI01000129.1 GCA_003221375.1 Verrucomicrobiota bacterium | reverse complement strand
CGGAATGACAAAAGACTGATCCACATCCTATGAACATCAACAAGCTAATGAAGCAAGCGCAGAAGATGCAGGAGCAAATGGCAAAAACTCAGGCCGAGCTCGAAAGCAAAACTGTCGAAGTGAGTGCTGGTGGTGGCAAAGTCAAAGTGACAGCAAACGGCGCAGGTGACGTTCTCGCTATCAAGATCGACAAAGAGGTTGTCGATCCAAACGATGTGGAATTTCTCGAAGAAATCGTTCTCAGCGCGGTTCAGCAGGCCGTGGAACAAGGCAAGGCGCTCGCGCAATCAGAGATGAATAAGATTACGGGCGGGCTTGGGATACCTGGATTACAGCAATGAGGAAACCCGAATCGCGAAACGAAAACGGCGCGTCTTATTCGGCACTCGTCATTTGATCATTCCTTCGACATTCGTCGTTCGTACTTCGTCATTCGATTTTTTCAGCACCGAAATAGGCCTGCAATTTTTCCGGAATCCGCACTGAACCATCCGGCTGTTGATAGCTCTCGATCAAAGCTGCATCCGGCGCGCCTGGAACTCCTCGCAGTTTGAGCAACTTGATACTTCCAGAAACGTCTCTTGTCCCGGCGACCAGACTTCAATGTCGTAGCTCTTGGCTGCTGCAAAACCCAAATCGCCAGTACAAAGGTCGACCACTCGATAATGCAGACCGAGCAATTGGAGTACGCGTTCCGCGTTAGTGGTCAGTGATTCCAGTTCATCGTACGATTTTTCCGGCGTCGTAATTTTGACGAGCTCGACCTTGTCGAATTGATGCACGCGGATGATGCCACGTGTTTCCCGACCCGCTGCGCCGGCTTCGCGCCGAAAGCACGGTGTGTAGGCAACGAATTTTTTGGGAAGATCGGTAACACCCAAAATTTCATCGCGATGAAGATTTGTAAGGGGGACCTCCGCTGTCGGCACAAGAAAGATTTGGTTCTCCTCCAAACCGTACATGTCCGCTTGAAGCTTTGGAAGCTGCGATGTGCCAATCATGCAATCGCGCCGGACCAGGAACGGTGGGCTAATTTCGAAGTAACCATGCTCGCGCGTGTGCAAATCGATCATGAAATTGATCAACGCGCGTTCCAGCCTCGCGCCCGCACCGGTAAAACAAATGAAACCGCTGCCACTTAATTTTGCGGCACGCTCCATGTCCAGGAGGTTCAGTCTCGCGCCGAGCGTGACATGATCGGCGGGTTTGCTTAATCGCGGTTTCTCACCCCACGTGCGCACGACGGGATTAGCCGCTGCGTCTTTACCGATCGGAACACTTTCATGCGGCAGATTTGCGATTCGAAGCAGTAAATCATTCTGCTGTTCTTCAGCAACGGTCGCCTTTTTGTTCAGATCAGCAATCTCTTCCCCGATTTGTCGAACATGCTGCTCGAGTTCGTCTGTCGGTTCGCCCCGCGATTTTTTCCCACCGATCTCTTTACTCGATCGTTTGCGCTCGGCGTTTAATTGTTGCAACGCAGTTTCAGTCTGGCGACGCTCCGCGTCCACCCGTAATACGTCATCGATTTTGGCATCGTCTCCGCCACCCCGCGCTGCAAGGCGTTCGCGAACAAAATCGGGTTTCTCTCGAATCAGGCGAATATCGAGCATGGCGCGCAGTGTAGCATATGCGTCTCGCTTGTGTCCGGATCAAATCGCAAGCCGGAGGCTTGCGCTACCTTAGCGTGTGCCGATACTTTTCCTGTGGAAAGACTGGACCTCCTTGCTGTCGCTCTCGGTCTTGCCGCCCTTGCGGGGATCAATCTTTACCTGACGGTCTTCGTTACCGGGTTGGCTATTCACTTTCATTGGATCACGCTGGCGCCGCAGTACCAATCCCTCGACGTCCTCGGTAACCCGTGGATCATCACCATCGCGGGCATTCTCTATTTCCTGGAATTCTTCGCCGACAAGATTCCGTGGATCGATTCGATCTGGGACGCTGTTCACACCGTGATTCGGCCTATCGGTGGTGCGCTGCTTGCAATCCAGGTGCTCGGCCATCCAAGTCCTGCTTACACCGTAATCGTGGCGTTGCTTGCGGGTGGCACAAGCCTGGTCGCGCATACTGCAAAGGCTGCTACGCGGCTCGCGAGTAACGCGTCACCCGAGCCATTCTCAAATATCGGGCTAAGTCTGGGCGAGGACGCGGCAGTGCTCGGCGGACTCGCTCTCGTGCATTTCAATCCCGTCCTTGCTCTCGTCATCTTTCTGATCTGTATCGGCGCGTTCTTCTATTTTGCGCCAAGAATCTTGCGTGCGATGAAAGTGAAGATCTGGCTGGCTTGGAGAAAACTGAACGGACCGGCCGATCATGACGAACTGGTGAAATTACCATCGACGTTGCCGGCGCGGCTCGCACCCGTGTTTGGCAAAGAAAATGTTTTGGACGAAACGATCGAATGGGCCGTACCATGCGTCAGTGGACGCGGGCGACGGATTCCGGCAAATTTGTCCGGAGCGCTGGTGGCCACGCATGAAGAGCCACGCAGGCTCATTTTTGTCGCACGCAAAGGCGGGCGCCCTGTCGCGCGCGCGATCGATCTGGAGGGGTCAAATGTGGCTCGTGAACCGAAATTTCTCTCCGAGAACCTCGTCATCTTTCCTGCGGCAGGAAAGGGTCCAAAATACTTGTTCATCTTCGCTCGGCCGCATGCGGCCTTGGTGGAGCAGATCGTTCACGATTTAAACCGGCGACTGAGCGAACCTGCGTTGCAGGAGCAAGTGAGCGTCGAATCGGCGAGTTCAGTCGAGTAACGTATAGCTCGATTACAGCGCCTCGCGTCGTTTTTGGGGAACACAGGTTGCCAGCCTGTGTTCCTCAGAAATGCAGGATACAGCGCGTGACATTTGCCGCTGCCTTTCTCATAATCTCGAAGCGTGATGTCGCTAGCCGATCGTTACGCACAACTGCTCGATGCGGATCGTGTTCGTGAGCGTGCGCTGTTCGTCTCGCCGCGAATTCCATCCGAGCTGGAGCTGCAAGCTCGCTGGTTTGCCGGAGATTTCGGAAAACGCTTCATCAGCACCACTGGCGATGAAATCGACGTCGTCCAGTTCGGCACTTGGAACCGGGAATCCGGACCGGACTTTCGTGATGCAGCCATTCGAATCAATGGAGGTGATCCCATTCGCGGTTGCATCGAAATCGATCTTCTCGATCGCAGTTGGGAAACGCACGGTCACGCGACCAATCCGGCTTTTGACGAGACTGTGTTGCATGTCTTCGTCGAGAGAAGCGACCGCGAATTCTTTACGCGGACAAAATCAAACCGGAATGTGCCACAGCTACAAATCGATCCGGCAATTCTCCCAGACGCTTTCAGCGCGAATATTCCGCTGGCGCGACCGGGCCGCTGTCAGGCGCCGCTCAAAGACTTGGCGGAAGAACGTGTTTGCAACGTACTGGCAGCGGCAGCGCAATTTCGGTTGAGACAAAAAGCTGCGCGTATTCGCCGCATAATTGATAATCGTGGACGCGACGAGGTACTCTTTCAGGAGGTGGCCGCCGCGCTTGGTTACAAGGAAAACAAGCTCCCTTTCACGCTGATCACGCAGCGGCTGTCGTTGAAATTATTGCGCGAAGCGACGTCGGATATCGAATCGATGCTTTTTGGCGTGGCTGGTTTCCTGCAAATCGCCGATCTCGATGTTTATAAAAAATCGACACGCGAATATGTGCGCCAGTTGTGGGACCGCTGGTGGCCGCATCGTGACGAATTGCAGCGGCTAATTTTGCCACGCAAAATCTGGCACCTCAGTAGCACACGGCCGTTGAATCATCCACAGCGCCGTCTGGCTGCGCTCGCAATCCTGGCACGTGACTGGCCTCGTCTTCACCGTGCCACAGGCAAGAGCAGCGTCAGTCCCGTCCAGAACTTCTTTCAATCGCTGGATCATCCGTTTTGGAATTTTCACTACACCCTCACGTCT
>QHRI01000128.1 GCA_003221375.1 Verrucomicrobiota bacterium | reverse complement strand
GAAGCGTTGAAGTGGAATTGAATTCCTGAGCGCTTCTGCGCTTTAGCCGTTCAACGCTTTAACGCTTCAACGAATCACGCGCGCAACCGCGCCAGCAGCTTCTCGTGGATATTATCAAATCCCCCATTGCTGAAAACCGCGACGACGTCGTTCGGCCGTAGCATTGGAACGATTCGGTCCACAATGGCATCGGCGTTCTGTTCATAAAACGCGGGCCGACCCGCCTTGGCGATCGCAGCCACGACTCTTTCGGCATCTAACCGCTCTTCTTCAGGGATCTGTTCCAGTTTGGCAACCTGCGAGATGAAAACGCCATCAGCCAGCTTTAACGCGTCGGGAAGCTGCTGTTGAAAAACTGCGCGCCGCGTTGTGTTGGAGCGCGGTTCGAAGACAGCCCAGAACCGATTTCCGCGAAAGCGATGGCGCAGCGCCTCCAGCGTCTGTGCGATCGCTGTTGGATGGTGACCGAAATCGTCGATCACTTTGACCCCTCGGGCTTCACCGCGGACTTCCTGCCGCCGAGCGATCCCATCGAAACTCTTGAACGCGCTGTCGATTTTCGCCTTTGGTATATCGTAAAACCGTGCCGCCACCGCTGCCATCGCAGCGTTGTGCACATTGAATTCGCCTACGAGTGGAATTTCAAACGCCTCGTCGCCAAGCTTGAATCTGGAACCCTCATCCGAGAAAGCGACATCGCGAATTCGCTGCGCGCAATTCTTGGAGAACCCCACCTCAATCATCTGTGCAAGACAATCTTTTGCCACCTCGACGCAATTGGCGTCGTCGCCGTTCACCAGCACCATGCCGTTCCGCGGAACGATGTTGAGTAAACGCCGGAAGCTCAGTTTGATCTCATCGAGGTCTTTGAAGATGTCCGCATGATCGAACTCGATATTGTTTATGATCAGCAGTTCCGGCAGGTAATGAATAAATTTCGAACGCTTGTCGAAAAAGGCTGAGTCGTACTCGTCGCCTTCAATCACGAAATACTTCGACTCATTCAAACGTGCACCCTGACCAAGATTTTTCGGGAGCCCGCCGATGACGTAGCCGGGTTTACGTCCGGCTTTTTCCATGATCCAGGTGAGCAGCGCCGTAGTTGTTGTTTTACCGTGCGTTCCGGTAACGACGAGATTATGGCGGCCGCGCAGAAAATAATTTTTGAGCACTTCCGGTAACGAAAGGTAAAGAAGCTTTCTGTTCAGCACGGCTTCCACTTCCGGATTGCCGCGCGTCATTGCGTTGCCGATTACCACGACGTCCGCATCGGCCGGGATGTTTTCCGCGCGATAGCCTTCCTTTAATGAGATGCTCTTTTCCTGCAGAAACGTCGACATCGGTGGATAAACATTTTCGTCCGATCCAGTCACCTTGAATCCGCGCTCCTTGAGTGCCACAGCGACAGACGCCATGGCCGTGCCACAAATCCCAAGGAAATGAAATTTCTTCGGCGCTTCCTTCACGCGCTTTCTTTACGACGCCCCGATGGAAAAGGAAACCACGGATTGCGCGGATTTCGGGGATAAGAAATCAATCGTAGCCTGTGGCAACTCCTGGTATCACTTCTTCTCAAACACTTCCACCGCGTCCCATGCTTCGTCTGGCGGGGCCTGTTCGTATCGGAGTGCGCGATCCAGATACATCTTGGCCAGGAGATCGTCCGGATAAAATTCCAGGAAGCGAGAGAACAGAATCTTGGCCTGAGTAAAATCGCGTGCCCGGAATTTGTCCAATCCCTCCTCGTACGTCTCGAGCCACTTCAGGAATTCCCGATCGACCTCTTCGTTTCGAGCACCAATAAAGGTCAAGATATCCACCGGTTTTGTCTTGCCTTTCACCTGCACTCGGGCAACCGAGCGAAGGTAAACCTCGTCTCGCACCAATTCGGCGGCTGTCGCGCCGACAAGAATATCGAGGCCATAAACGCGAGTAAGGCCCTCGATTCGCGACGCAAGATTCGCCGAATCACCAATGACTGTGGGATCCATGCGCTCGTGCGAGCCAATATTGCCGACGATCACTTCACCGTGATTGATGCCAATACCCATGCCAAACCCCATTCGACCTTCACCGCGCCATTTTTGATTGAGGTTTCGTAGCTCACGCCGCATTCCAAGCGCCGCACGCGCACAATTTTTCGCGTCCTCTGCCATGCCAAAACTGCGCACATTTCCCCAAACGGCCATGATCCCGTCCCCGATGAATTTATCCAGCGTGCCACCGTTACTGAAAACAACGGAAGTCATGCGGCTGAGATATTCATTAAGTTGCACAACCAGGGCCTCGGGGTCGCCCTTCTCGGACAAGGTGGTGAACCCGATCAAATCCGAAAAAAGAACAGTGACAGGAAGCCGTGCGCCACGGAGCGAGCTGTAGTAGCTGTGCGGATTTTCCAGAACTTCCTTCACCAAATTTTTCGAGACATAGCGTTCGAGCGTCCGCCTGGTGCGGAGTTTCTCAAGCCGCTCGAGTACGTATTCAAAACTAAGCGAAAATAATCCGCTTAACACCAGAGCCGACAGGACTGGAACAGTCAGAAGCAGCAGTCCTATTTTATCGTACGCCACTCGCGCTGTGCCCAGATATGCGACCGTAATCAGAACGAGTCCGCCAAGACAAAGTAACGGCCGACGCAGGAAGGCGACCAGCGACCACGCCACAAGCCCCGCCGCAGCCACAAGCGCGAGGTCGATTTTCGCCGAGGTGGGCCGCAAAAATTCATGGTTCATCACCGCGGCCATTGCCTGCAAATGAAGCGCGGGGCCCAGCGTGGTCGGGCTCATCGGCGTAACGACGGTGTCATGCTCCACTTGCGCAGACGATCCGATCATCACGACTTTGCCCTTAAAAAACGCGCCGTCGGCGTAATTAGAGTGCCAAAACTTTGGATCGAACACTTCGTAAAGCGGACGGGGTGCGAACGCGTCCGGCGAAGTGAAACGAATCATGTGACCACGAAAATCCTGTGGCACATCATTCGCGTGACCGATCTTCGCGAGTGCGCGAGCCGACAAAGATTCATAAATTTCTTCGCTTGGCAGATCGGCGAGCTGCCGATCAGTCACGCGATAGGTGACAGCGCGGATTTTCCCGTCGATTGGATCGGCCCAGAAATTCACGAATCCGACACGGTCATCCAGCAGTTGCGGCGGCGGAATCAGTGTGTTGTTTGGCGTTATTTCCTGGAGTGTGTTGGGATTCTGCATGTCGAAGTTGGCGCCGACCACGACTTTGTCGCGGTAGCGATCAAGCGCGGCATGAAACGCCGGATCGCCATCGTTAGGAGGATTGAAGATCATATCGAACATCACCAGACGCGCGCCCGCGCCGAACAATCGGTCGAGCAAGAGCGCCCATACTTCGCGTGACCATGGGAATGGTTTTTCGGTCATCAGCTGAAATGCGCGGTTACTCGCGATTTCTTCACCACTCAACGGCGGCAGTTGCAATGTGCTTTGATCGATTCCGAGAAAAACAAAATCGGATGGCGCAGGTGTCTTCCGGCCCTCGCGCCGAAGCAAGTCCTCGAAGCTCTGTTCACCGCGCCACGGCGCCGAAATAAATGGGGCGTCCGGAAAAAAATGACCGAGAACGATCACGCCCGTCCAAAAAAAGCAAATCAGAGCCAGGATCAGGAAGCGATAACGCCCGAGCCAGTGCATGCGGGCTGAATCTAGCACTAAAACGTTGAAGGGTTAAAGCGTTGAAGCGGCATAACCCGCATCTATTCCTTCGTCATTCATTTTCAGTTGTCATTCTCCACTTGCTACATATCGTTCGTCGCTCGGCGCTGCCGCGTCGTGACGATCTGCGCACCTAGTTCCGCGCGACGGGACTGTATCAGCGAGTGAGGTCGCGAAGATCGATAATGGAACAAACAGCTCGCTGAATGAGGGCTCCGGAGCAATTCGGGGCAAACAACCATGCCAAGAGCTACTAACGCCCCGGCGAGCCGGGCGCGACGCAAACGAGTCTTAAAAAAAGCGAAGGGCTACCGCGGACGCCGGTCAAAACTTTTTCGCTACGCCAAAGACGCGATTATGAAAGGTCAGTATTGGGCCTATCGGGATCGCAAAACGCGTAAACGCACGTTTCGCTATCTCTGGATTCAACGCCTGAACGCCGCTGCCCGCGCCAATGGGATGACCTACAGCCGCTTCGCGGAAGGATTGAAAGCTGCATGCATTGATCTTGATCGAAAAATTCTCGCGGAGCTCGCCGTTACCGACGAAGTCGCATTCAAGTCGATCGTCGATCAGGTAAAAGGCGCGCTGGAAAAGAAAAGCAAGAAAGCGGCGTGATTCGTTAGATCGTAATTCGTGATTCGTTAAATCGTGAATCGATTTGCCGATGTAACGATTTAACGTTTTATCGATTTGCGGACGATGATCCATCCACTCGAACAACTCCGTGACGATGCACTGGGCGAAATCGAAGCCGCGCCCGACGAACAGGCGCTCGAGGCGGCACGCGTAAAATATCTCGGCAAAAGCGGCACCGTCTCTGAGTGGGGGGAGCGGATCAAAACGCTCAGCAAAGATGAAAAGCCGGTAGTTGGAAAGTTACTCAACGAGGTGCGCACCGCCGTGACTGCTTCGATCGAAGCGCGCGCCACAACGTTCCGAGAGCAAAAAGAATCGGGCGCGCTGGCCAGGATCGACATCTCGTTGCCAGGAACGCCGCACAAAATCGGGACGCTGCACCCGCTCACACAGATGTGGGAACGTTCGATCGAAATTTTTCGACGAATGGGGTTCGCGCTCGCGGATGGACCAGACATTGAAGACGAATGGCATTGCTTCGACGCGCTCAATACGCCTCCCGAACATCCGGCCCGAAATGAGCAGGACACATTTTATTTACCGGATGGGCATCTGCTGCGAACGCATACTTCGACCGTGCAAATTCGAACCATGCAAGACGCGCCTCCGCCGATTCGCGTGATTGCTCCCGGTGCTGCCTATCGTCGCGATGAACTCGATGCCACGCATAGCCCACAGTTTCACCAGATCGAAGGGCTTTATGTCGATAAAAACGTAAGCATCGCCGATTTGAAAGGCGCCCTCGAGTTCTTCATGCAGGAACTTTTTGGTTCGGGAACCAAAGTTCAATTTCGTCCGCACTTTTTCCCGTTCACCGAGCCGAGTCTAGAGGTATATGTGAAATCGAAGGCGCTCAAGGGTGGCGAGCGCTGGATCGAAGTCGCCGGCTCGGGCGTGGTGCATCCCGCTGTTTTCGAGCAGGTCAATAAAGCGCGTGGTGATAACGCTTACGATCCCGAAAAGTGGAGCGGCTACGCGTTCGGTCTCGGGATGGACCGGCTCGCGATGATTCTGTTCGACATCCCAGACATCCGTCTCTTCTCGCAAAACGATTTGCGGTTTTTGAGGCAATTCGCATGAGTCCTTCCTGTCGTTCCCAGCGAAGTCGAGGAATCCCTGGATTTACTCTTGAGATCTCTCGACTTCGCTCGAGATGACAATTGATAGATGTAAATGAAATTCTCCGTTAATTGGCTGCGCGAATTTGTTGATCTTCCAGAAAATTCGGAAGAGATCGCGGATTTGCTCACTCGCGCCGGCGTTGAAACGGAAAACATCGAAATCCGCGGCGCGAATGTCGACAGAGTGATCGTCGCGCAGATTACTGCGTCAGCTCGCCATCCCAATGCGGATCGTCTTAGCGTCTGCGAAGTTGATGATGGCAGCGGCAAGAAACGGCAGATCGTTTGCGGCGCGACCAATTACAAAGTTGGCGACAAAGTTCCGCTCGCGTTGCCGGGGACCAAGCTGCCGAACGGACTGGAGATTCGTGAAAGCAAACTGCGCGGCGTCGAGTCCGCGGGAATGCTTTGCAGCCCAATCGAGCTCAGCCTCGGAGAAGACGCTTCCGGTCTCTTAATTCTGTCGCCTGATGCAAAGGTTGGTGCGCAGCTCACCGATATTTTCCCTCCTGACACAATTCTTGACATCGAGATCACGCCAAACCGCGGTGATCTGTTGAGCCATTTTGGTCTGGCCCGCGAGATTGCGGCGCTCACTGGAAAAAAACTCAAGTCAACGGCACGCGAATCGAAAATTCCCGTCAAGAAGACCGGCGTGACCATCTCTTCAGCGCGGGAATGTCCGTTTTTTTCCGCGCGCAGGATCGATAATGTGAGCGTCGGACCGAGTCCGCAATGGCTGCGCGCAAAGATCGAGAGCGTTGGGGTTCGCTCGATCAACAATATCGTCGATATCTCGAACTTTGTGATGCTCGAGCTAGGGCAACCCACGCACGCGTTCGACGCGGACAAATTCAAGGGTGGCGTCAACGTGCGCCTCGCACACGATGGCGAGAAATTTCTCGCGCTCGATGGAAAGACGTATTCGCTCAAGCCGGACAATTGTGTTGTCGCCGATCAAGAGCGGGCGGTCGGAATCGGCGGAGTAATGGGCGGCGAAGAAACGGGCGTGACCGAGTCAACGAAGAATGTCCTGCTGGAAGCCGCTTACTTTTTGCCGGCGAGCATTCGTCGGACGGCGCGCGAATTAAGTCTACCGAGCGATGCCAGTTACCGATTCGAACGAGGCGTCGATCCTGAAATGGTTCTCCGCGCATCGCAGCGAGCCGCCGAATTGATTCAGGAGATCACAGGCGGAACTCCGGCAAAGGAAATCACCGTTGCCGGCAAGCTGCCCGCGAACCCTGCCGATGTTTCGTTGAGTTACGAGAAATGCGATCGCGTTGTTGGGATCGCCATTAAACCGAAAACGGTTGATGAAATTTTGACCAGGTTCGGTTTAATGAAAATCAGCGCGGCCAAAATAACGAAATGGAAAATTCCAAGCTTCCGACCCGATTTGCAGCGCGATGTCGATCTGATCGAAGAAGTGGTGCGAGCTTTCGGCGCCGAGAGAATTCCTGGAACGGATCGCAGCCGGTTCACGCCTTCGAGTGCGGCTGATCGCGCGCACGATTTGGAATCACAAATGCGCGAACGACTGGTCGCGGCTGGCCTTAATGAAGTGAGGACGTCAAAGTTGCTTCCGAGAGAAAGAATCGCGTTTGGGGAAAGTGCGATCGAGTTAAGTAATCCGCTGAGCGAAGATCACGTGGCACTACGGCCCAGTTTGTTGCCGGGCTTACTGGGAGTTCTGGACCACAACATTCGTGTGGGAGCGGAACGCGTGGCGATCTTTGAAACAGGCAGGGTTTTCGAACCGCCGAGCGGCGCAGAAGAAAAACGAATAGCGATTCTCCTCTGGGGTAACGTTGGCAGTGAAGTTCATTGGCGGAACGAAAAACGCCGCGTTGATTTCTTCGATCTAAAAGGTGCGATTGAACTGGCAAGAACCGGTTTGTCTTTTCGTCGCGGCCAGCATGCGAACTTTGCGCTCGCTGTAGATATCAAAGCGGGTAATCAACTGGTTGGCCTCGCCGGGCAGTTAACAAATTCACTTGCCTCAACAATCGACGCATCTGGCGGCGTCTTCGTCGCCGAAGTGTCGCTTGATTTCCCGATTAGCGGTTTGGGGTCGCGCGCAACTTTCCGCGAGCTTGGGAAATTTCCTGCCATTTCACTCGACATTGCGATTATTGTTCCTGAAGATTTGTCCCACGAAAGAATATGGGAAGTGATTTGGTATCCAACGGAACCGTTGTTGGAACGAGTTGAATTTTTTGACCTCTTTGCCG
>QHRI01000127.1 GCA_003221375.1 Verrucomicrobiota bacterium | reverse complement strand
AATACGTCCGTTAGGTGCGACTGAAAGTGTGCCAAAAAAGTGCCACTTGTTATGGTTAATCGGGTCGTCATTGATCCGATGCGGCGGGCTAAAGGTTTGGCCGCCATCGGTGCTGCGAGCGAACATCACGTCAGTGCCGTTGCCAGCGCCAAACGGTATCACACTGGCAAGCATGTAAACGTTATTGTTTGTGCCGGTACGATCCACTGCGACGAACGTCTGCCCGCAAAGTCCTATTCCATTGATGCCACCCTGAATAAGATCGCCACCAAGGTCGACCGTAACGTTTTGATCGAAACTTGGCGTGACCTGTGGGTTCTGTGCGTTTGACGAGCGAAGGCACCGAAACGGGCTGCCACCTCCGCCAACAAACAGATTGCCGTTAATGTCTACCTCAAGCGTTCCGGTATCGGTAAAATTGGAAGGACTGATAGGACTTTGCCAGGTCACCCCACTGTCGAGGGAACGGTTGAATGCGCCAAAGTCGCACGCGAAGAACTCGGTCCAAAATTGGTAGAGAAATCCATGACCAGTGCCGCCAGTCGTATCGATAGTGAACCATTGCTTGTCGCCTCCGTGCCCGGCACCGTCGGGAGACTGTTCAACGAAGGTTTGGCCACCGTCTGTTGAGCGCCATATGTCATCGCAGAAATCGTCCCCCCGAAGACTGAGATAGAGAAAGTTCCCTGCCTCATCGGACTTTGTCACAGGGTCGCTGCGGAACACTCCAGGGTTCAGAACACCGGGGAACGTCCAGGTCACACCGGCATCGGTCGTATAACCCCAGCCACCTTGCCGGAAGTCGGAGTTAATGCTGTCGAACTGTCTCCAACCGATCATCATCTTGTTGCCATCGGTCGGGTCGACGGCAATCGCGGGCTCGTTTGCGGCGTCGCCGAGGATGTTATTGCCACTCGCATCGACGTTGGTCTGATAACTGGTGAATACGCCGAATTGCGAGATGATCCGCGGCGAGGTCTCGATTTTCCGCGGAGGCGCAGGCGGCATATTCTTGGACGTTTCCAGTGGCTCCTTCAGGGGCAGCTTGCGGATTGGGGCCAGTGTCTGACCCGACACGGTGGAAAGCGTAAGCAGTAGAACCATTACGAAAGCTGATGGCTGATAGTTGATGGCTGATAGTTTTTTCTTCATGGCTGATAGTGGATAGCTGACGGTAATTTCGGACTGGCGCGCAAATGGAGCGTCAAAGCTCCGGTCTCTTTATCCAGAACAACAATGTTGTCGAGAATTATGTGCGAGAGCTTTAGTAACGGAATTGAAGGAGACGGCGAAAGGGAGAAACGGCGATACGGCGAGAACGTCGCCCCCTCGCCGATTCCCCGACTTGTCCGCCGTAGCCTTGGCAAAGGAGGATTCCTCGACCCCGGGGACCAGGGTCACTACCGCGGCGTCGGCCGAGGATGCGGACTCGGCCGCGGCCTCGGTGTCGCTCTAGGCGTGGGAGTCACTGCAGGCGTCGCAGTTGGTGTGGCTGTCGGCGTTATGGTTGGAGTAACTGTAGGTGTCGCCGTAGGGCTAACGGTAGGCGTAGCCGTAGGAGTTGACGTTGGTGTTGGAGTCGGTGTCGGCGTAGGTCCTCCCGTAGGAGATACGCGAACGTAATAAACATCTTCTTCGTGTTGCCCGGTGTTCGTGTTGACGTTAAATGTGGCAGAGTACGCTACGTTACCGCCAGTTTCATCGGAAACGATTGTAATGTAATCGCCGATCTTATTCTGATTTGGATAGCCTTCGAATGGGTTAAATGGATTACTGACTGCTACGTTAGGCGACCAGGTAACGCCAGCGTCGGTGCTGAAGGAATAGAACAACTGCGAGTCAGTGTTGTTGGCAGCATTGCGCGTGTCGTACCAAACAGCATCCAGGCGGCCATTGGGGGCTACTGAAAATGTCCCAAACCAGTGCCACTTGCTGGGATTAACCGGATCGTCATTGACCTTGACCGGCGCGCTAAAAGTTAATCCGCCGTCTGTGCTGCGCGCAAACATCACGTCCGTTGTGCTTCGCCCAGGCGGTATCACGCTCGCCAGCATATAAATGTTGTTGTTAGTTGGACCGCCAGAGTGATCAATCGCCAGGAACAACATCCCAGTCAGTCCTACTCCGTTGATTCCACCGCTACCGAGATCGCCACCCAAGTTAACCGGAGTTACCTGATCAAAAGTCGGTGTCTGGCCTCCAATCTGTGCATTGCTCGAGCGAATGCAGTAAAAGGTGCTCCCTTCTCCGCCAACAAAAACATTGCCACTGCTGTCGACATCGAGCGTCCCATATATAGGGCCTTGAGGAATCTCGATCGGCGACTGCCAGGTGACTCCGCCATCGGTGGAGCGTTGGAATTCCACGAAGAAGTTGTTATCACAGTTGATTCCATCGTCCGCCTGGTATTGGAAACCGTGTCCTGGGCCCCCGGTCTTATCGATGGTGAGCCATTGCTTGTCGCCTCCTCCTGCTCCTTGATCCGGTGAGCGCTCCACCCAGGATTGGCCGCCATTCGTCGAGCCCCACAGGTCGTCGCAAAAGAACGACAGGTTTTGGTCCGACCGGAGGCTGAGATAGAAAAAATTCCCTGTCTCATCCGATTGTGTCACTGGATCGCTACGGAAAACATTATCTTGCAAAACACCTGGAAACGTCCAAGCGGTTCCGCCATCGGTGGTATACCCCCAGCCGCCTTGTCGAAAGTTGGAGTTGACATCATTGAACTGCCTCCAGGCGATCGTCATCTTATTGCCGTCTGTCGGGTCAACGGAAATAGCGCATTCGTTGGCAGCATCGCCGATGATGTTCTGACCACTGGCATCAACGTTTACCTGGTGACTCACGAATGGCCCGAAAATTGAGATCATACGTGGAGAGGTCTCGATCTTTCGGGGTGGCGCGGGTGGATTGTCGAATTTTTCGAGCGGCTCACCTCGAGGCGCTTTGCGTGTGGGCGCCAGCCGAGCGGACCTGTCCGCCGTAGCCTGCTGCGAAGGCTGGTCAGCGAAGGTAGAACCGGCTGTTAGCGCAATCAAAAGCACCAGACAGATCACTTCTTGTAATCGCCTCGCTTGTAATCGCCTCGCTGTGTCGAGGCGCAGTCGGCGCTTTGCTGTTGGGCACGGCGGCAC
Organism: Verrucomicrobiota bacterium; assembly: GCA_003221375.1. Lineage (GTDB taxonomy): Bacteria > Verrucomicrobiota > Verrucomicrobiia > Chthoniobacterales > UBA10450 > Udaeobacter. Next base: position 509 of record QHRI01000127.1, on the reverse strand, counting down.
GGCGCCGTGGCTACAAGTTTGGTTTGTCAATGAAACTGTGGAGCGTGTCATATCAGTGATTGCGTTGAAGTGTTAAAGCGTTGGAGCGCTGCCGCGCTCTCCTAGTCCAGAACCGCAAACTTGTCGAGAATTTTTCTGCGGAATAATCTGGCGAAACAGGAATACAGCCATCTTGGCTGGTCTATGTTTAGCGCCAAAGGTGCGGAAATTCATTAGCTGCCTTGGGGCAGCGCCCTAGGAAAACAGCGCGTCCAAAATGCAGCGCTGAAGACGCGATTCATTCCTAGCGTCTTCGGGTAGTATTGGCAGTGCATTGAGTGGCGCTTTCAGCGCTCGTTCACGCATATGAACGGACTCCTGGGACGTTGCCCCGGACTGGATTGAGAAACCGCCTTTGGGCGCTGTACGATATCCTGGCTATGGGTCACCGGATGTCTCGCTTGGTGGTTATCCTCTCTCCGGCAGGTAGGCTGCCAGCAGATCCTTTGGTAGGACGTGCGTGCTCTGCA
>QHRI01000126.1 GCA_003221375.1 Verrucomicrobiota bacterium | reverse complement strand
TGCTCGCGCCCTTCTGCGATTCGCAATTTTTGGGTTGGCGTTCCCAGGATCGATAATTGCGGAGATGTATCGGCGCGCAGCTCTACCTCCGCATCGGCGCCAGAGCCTTCCACATTGTTCGCGACGGTCACGCCGGCCTCGAATTCGTCGCCAGGAGCGGCCAACACCGGCACGCTCGGCGTTACGACAAAAGGTCCACGGATGAGCGCGTCGCGGTCGGTTGATCCGGCTGTTTCATTTGAAATGCCGACCGCCATTATCTTTAGCGTGCCGTCGAAAAAATCGGGCACATCATAGACAACTTCGCGAGCCGTAGTGTCAGCGTCGATAATGCCGGACCAAAACACGACAGGTTTTTCCGTGACGCGTTTGAACGGATTCAATTTCTGGACTTCGCCGCCGTCGCCACCAAACGCGGAGAGGGAACGCAATAAGGAAAATTCCGGAATGATGAGATCGACAATCTGCGCCGTCTCCACACCGAGAGCACATTTGCGAAAGAGATAGGTGAGGGGATTCGGGGTTTTGTAATCGGTAACTTGCAGAATGCCCTGATCGACCGCGAAGATGACGATCTTACTGGGCCGATCGGTCTTGTAGCTGATGTGCAACGGTTCACCGGGCTTCGCTTTCGCCGCGGCCTGGAGATCGATCTTGAGCCGGCGCTTTTCGATATTGGCGGTGAATGGGACGACGCCGTAACTGAGCGGGCTGACAAAAATTTCCTTGGAATCGAGCGCCCGCACAAAGGCTACATTGACATAGCCGCTGCCTTCAAAATTTTCAGGCAGACGAATGTGCTGGATGCTGCTGGCGGTGTTCGCTTGGAACCAGCTGTAGCCGTAAACTTTTTCCCGTTCGATTGTGATGAGACCGTAACCGCTGTAAGGGGCGGTCACGCTTAGCTCGATTTCATCCCCAGCACGATATTCTTTTGCGTTGAGTTTGATCTCCAACTCGGCGTTCTTCTCGAGGGCGCCAGTCATTGCACCGTGACCCACCACCGAGAACCGCAGTTTGCTGAGAATGCGGTTCTGATCGTCGCGCAGCTCGAGAACGTAATTGCCGGGCTCCTCAGTCGGAAGAGAATAATGATAACCGTTTGCTGCCACCGAGATTTTTTCTGATTTGGCGGGGCGTTCTTTCAGGACTGATTCATAAACATAATTGCCATTTTCCTGCTTTTTCAGCACGGAAACATATTCCTGCGCGATGAGGTTGAGGGTGATGTTTTCGATCGCGATGCGGTTGAGTTGCGGATCGACTGCGACAAGATCGACTCCGCGCAGTTTGTTCATCTCGATGTAACGGAGATCGCCGTCCTCTTTGTATCCGATCACGTAAGGCAGGGCCGAAACGAGGGCGGCGACATCGCCCGTAACGCTCCTCCCACCTTCGCCTTCGAAACCCTCCGCAATGAATCGCATCGAGTAAGTCGCATCGGCGAACCGCTCGAGTTGCAAATCAAAATCCGCGTGGCCTTCGCCATCGGTCTTTTGTTCGCCGAGATCGACAGTTTGCTCCTGGCGACTTTTGTTTTCATCAACCAGAGGGTCGAAAAAAGTGAAGTCGCGAAACTCCGGAAATGAAAATGCCGCCGGCGCGAGCTCAACCTTGCCGGTCACACGCCGGTCCGTCGCAGGCGTGCCGTAAAGATTAGCCAACGCAACGGACCCGTGCATTTCCTTGGGCTGAATCCAGCCGCGCGGCGCACCTTTGGAAAGCTGCGTGTCGATCTTCATGCGGTCGGGCAGAAACTCTTTCACCTGCGCCGTAGCGGAGCCGAGCAAACTCGAACGCTTGTTATTTTTGATTAGGTAAACGTTGAACGTGTAGAGGCCGGTCGGCGATTCGTTGGCGGTCTGATAGGTAAGTTCTGTAAACCCGGTCTCCGGCAAAGTGAGCTTCCTTGTCTGCACCGGCAGATCACGCGCATCCACCACTTCGGTTTCAACGGGCAAACCTTTAAGATTGCCGCCCCAGCTTCGCTGTTTCACCACCAGGCCGATGTGAATTTCATCTCCGGGGCGATAAACACCGCGCTCAGTAAAAACGAACGCGTCTAAACCCTCCGGCGCGATGTTCTGCGCCCCTTCAATTTCAAAACGCGAAAAATTCAGGACACGATCTTCTCGCGCGAATGGCATGAACGCGATGTCGTCGCCGTTGCGCGCGACAAACGCCACCGGCGTTTTTTCGCGCTCCGATTTTTCAACGGAAGGAAAAGCGCAATGACCGTCCGCGGCCGTTTGAGCCGTCTGGATCGGCACGCCGTTCTTGCCAAGAATTTCCACCGCCGCGCCATTGATCGGTTGGCCATTTTTGATCGACATCAAAAAAACGTCGTTGGTCCCGTCGGTGTTTTTCTTCGTCAAAATTCCGATATCGGTAACAAGCAAAAATCTGCTGTCCCTTGCCGCCCTGATCGGTTTCTTTTTGATTGGATCCCAGCCGCGGGCGGCCAGAAAGAAAAGACCTCGCTCGCTCCCGCCGTCCGCTGGCTTGCGAAGGTGCTCCGCGAAATCGAACGCCGAGTAGTTCGCCTTCCATTTGTTTTCCATCGCGATCGGCTGCTGCTCAATCGCGATGCGAGAGATGTTCTCTTTGTTGAAATACAGCGGCGCCCGGAACTCCGGGTCTTCGAACTTCCCTTCAGTCTGGCTAACGAGATGGTTGATTTGAGTGGTGGCGACGCGCGCGATCTCAAATTCGACCGCCGGCAAAGCGCGTGAACGAATCGACAATTTTCTGTTGCCGCTGAGCGCCAGCAGACCTCCTTGACCTTCGATTTGCACTTCGCGCGGGAGTTGCGGCACCGCAACAACAGCGTTGTAATCTTCCGCTAAGGGGTAATCCCCGAAGGCGCGTACTCCCTTTGCGACACGAACGTAGAGCTCGCCCTCCGATTCGACCCGTACCTTAAAAGCATGTTGTCGATCCTGCGCTTTTTCTGAGGGAACGACCGTGAATTCAATTCGCTTGGCCTGCTCGAAGACTTCGTCCGGGACATCGGTCGGACTTTGCCATTTCGACGCTTTATCAGATTCTGTCGTGTCGTCTGCTTCGTCCTCTTCCGACTGGACGCTCTGTCGATTTTCGTCGCTTTCGTTACTTTGATCGGGGGATCCCGAATCGGAGCTTCCCGAATCACTTTCTTCGGTCTTTTCAGCCTCACGCTTCGGCAGTAGCCGGATCTGAATGGCTTTAGCCAGTTCACTGCTGCTGATGTCCGCCGTCGTATTTAGAATCAGGACCTGTTCGGGTTCGCCATTCTTGTTCCTTGCGGTGGTTCCCTCAATCGATTTGATCTGAAATGCGGTCCCATTTGAAGGAATGAGCAGCTTTTGTTCGGCCGCGTCGCGAGTTAGAGCTCCGCCTTGTGCCGTCCGAACACCCTTACTCAGCTCAATTTTTATGAAATCTTCCTTCTCAGGCAGGGTGACGTTCGAGCTGCGCAAATACGCAAGTCGCCGGTGCAATCCGTAACTAAGCGTAAAATGCGGTGCTGGATCGGACGACGGAAATACAGCTGACCCGCCGATCATCTCCAGTTGGATATGCCGATCTAACTCTCCGGGTTCGACTGCGTGCGTCAGTTCGAGTGTCGCGGTGACCTGACGTTGGGTTGGATTGACTGGGTCCTGATACAGTTCAAGTTCTTTGATTG
>QHRI01000125.1 GCA_003221375.1 Verrucomicrobiota bacterium | reverse complement strand
TTCCACACGATGAACAGTGCAACCTGGCTCAGAATAGCCACCCCAACTCCAGACAGGCGATATGCGCCGAGCCATAGCGCAACACCAATGATGGCGAAGAATACGCCCGAATACATCCAATATCCGGCACAGATAATTACAGGAACGAAGACAAACCGGACAGCGGGCGCGTAGTTTGGAATTTCTTCAAACGGACTATAAATATAACCGAGTATCGGAATGGCAAACGTAAGGTGAATCCAGCGAAGAATCGCACGTTGGGTAGTTTTACTAATCATTTAATCCCTTTCCTTTGAGAATTTGGAGGTGGCTTCGATTAACTCAGGAATACGCAAAGAGCGGACGCACTTCGACCGCTGAATTAGCTGCCCAAGGATGGCGCGCGGCCCATTCCAACGCGGCGTCGAGATCCGGCACGTCAATGATGACGAAGCCGCCGAGGAATTCCTTCGTTTCCGCGTACGGACCGTCGTGAACCTGCCGCTTCCCGTCGCGCACTGAAACCATCGTCGCCGATTGTGGCGGCTGCAAACCAGCGGCCACGACAACGACGCCCGCGGCCCGGAGCGCTTCGCCGTAGGCTTTGCCGGCGGCGGCTGCGGCGGGATCACGCTGTTCGAATAATTCCTGTGGTTGGTGAACAAGTAATGCGTATTTCATAGTGTGAGTTTCAGTTGTTTGTGTTGTGTTCTGCTCGTCAGCGACTGGCCCATGGATTGTCCCCAGCCACTTGTTTGGTTGTGGCGTTGATGCGGTTGAAAAGGTTAGTCGTGGCAATCCAGAGGATGAGCCCTGCCAACGCCTTCTCGTCATAATGCAACGTCGCCTCGTTCCAGATCTCTTCTGGTACAGGATCGGACCGGTCGCTAAGCCGCGTAACCGCTTCGGCAAGCGCCAGCGCGGCACGTTCTGCCTCGGTAAAACAGGGCGCTTCACGCCATGCGGCTACAGAAAAGAGGCGATCATCTGTCTCGCCGGCTTTTTTGAGTTCTCGAGAGCCCATATCGACGCAGACGCTACACCCATTGATTTGGCTGGCGCGCAGATGAACAAGATCGAGTGTGCGCGGAGACACACCGCTTTTTCTTACCGCCGCGATAAAAGCCATTAATGGCTGCATCGCTTCAGGAATCAACATCGTTGGGTTTTTCATTCGTGGTTGTATCGTTTTCATTTCTTGGTCTTCGTTTTTCTGTTTCGTCTCTTTCGTTGTCTTTGAGCCGGAAAATCTCGCGGCCTCATAATGGTGACGTTTGGCAACCGGACATTTCGACATTTCCAAAAAATGTTTTATTGCCTCTCAAAAAGACGGCAGCTGCCACGCGTCTTTCACAAGACCACCAGTCGCAACGCCAGCGATCCCACAGCCAGCAGCAGATACGTCGACGGCCAGGGAAGGTGCGAGTACCATCCTGCACGTATCACGACGGCAATAGCGCCAACAAAAAACAGGACCAGGCCGGTTGCAGCTGCAACACCGATCAGGGGAACGCCAATACCAACCAGCAGTCCAAGCGCGCCCGCTGCCTTAGGTACACCGAGCGGAAACAACCATGAATGAGAGCCGCCCCATTTGGCGATGTTGTCGAGCACCCACTGAGGACGGCGAAAGTCAACGATGGCCCCATAGGTGTTGGCCACAGCGGTGAAGAACGTAACAACGATGTATGCGGTAAACATAATGGGTAATTAGCCTCACATTGAAGACGTGCGGCCAGCTCACATTTCGACAATTCAACAAAAGAATTTTTGCTGTTTGTCCAAACAACGATTGCCAAGCGGCGGGTGGAACGCGTTGTCCTCAACGCGTTGACAAAATGATTGCGGCTTTGCCGCCGAATATTTGCGCCTAGGCGATTGATCTCCGATCGCCTTCAGGAGAAGTCGATCCACCTACCCATCACTCAGCGTAGCCCCGAAAACTTTCGGGGCTACGCCGGGCTGGATGATCAAATCCCTTCGGTATTTTTCGAATGGACTACTTACATGCTTCGCGCGGCCATTCGCGGGTTTCTTCCAGCGACTCGCCGGTTTCCAGAAGACTTTTGAGACTGGCAAGAATATGCGGCCATCCGGTCGACACCGCTTGAATGAACTTCGACCCTTCTTTGTCGATCTCGTGAATGACAGTGAGCTTGACCGATTTGCCTTCCTTTTCCAGTTGGTAAGTCAGGCGCGAATAACCTTCCTCCTTTAGTTCAGGTCTGAATTCGTTGCGCCATTTCAATACGAGCCGCCGAGGCGGTTCGATTTCGAGCACTTCACCGCTGTCGGTAACCAAATCTCCCGGAGCTTTGATGCGCCACGAAGCCCCCGGTTTCCATTCCGATTCCTGGGCAGTGTTAGCCCAGAATTGCCGAGTGAATTCCGGTTCGATGAGCGCCTTCCACAATTTCTCCGGCGTTGTGCGAATATACGTTACGTAAACGAATTGGTCTTTCTTCATAGGATTACGTCAAGGAGCGGCGGTCTCTAGTCCGCCACTTCTCTTTTCTTCTGGTTTTCTGTTTGGTTTTGGTTTGTCCGCCGCGACGGATTCGTCCAGCGGAGGATTCGAGACCTCTTTTCAGATCGCTCAACGCCTGAAGGCGATGACGTTCGTATTTGCCAATCCAACGCTCGTAGATCTCGTGCAACGGCATCGGATTGAGATAATGCAGCTTCTCGCGTCCGCGCCAGACAACCGCGATGAGGCTTGCTTTTTCCAGCAAGACCAAGTGCTTGGTCACCGCCTGCCGCGTCATGTCCAGGTGCTCGCATAATTCGCTCAACGTTTGCCCATTCTGCTTGCGCAACTCATCGAGCAATTTTCTGCGGCTGGAATCGGCCAGTGCTTTAAAGACTGCATCCATCGGGGAGCATTATGCAACCATTTAGTTGCATGTCAAACGGACTATTTCGGGTATTTTCATTTATGAGCTTTCTGAATCTCGAGCAGCTGCCGTTTGTCGGAATGTCGTATGAATTCGTCGGCGAAACGCAGGGCGCTCCGTTCTCAGCCTACATCGTCAACGCGAACCCCGGCCAGGGCCCGCCGTTACACACGCATCCGTATGTCGAGGTTGCGTTCACGATTGAAGGTCGCGCCTCCATCACCGTCGAAGATGAAACCCGCGAAGTACAATCCGGCGGCATCGTCGTCATCCCTGCAAACACGCCGCACCGCTTCGTTAATTCGGGAACCACGGTTCTGCGTCAAATTGATATCCACGCCAGCCCACGGTTTATTCAGACGAACCTTGCCTGAACGTAGTACTATTGACAGCGCGGCCCGGACTTGGTTTGACAGACATTCTTCATTGTCGTATATAGCATCGCAATATATGGCATCGCCAGTTCCCGATCGCGAACTGAAGAAGGGCAGCGCTGAATTGATGATTCTGGCCCTGCTCGAAGATCGGCCCCGGCACGGATATGAAATCGCGCAGTTGATTGAGTTGCGCTCACGCGGCGCAATCCGATTTAATGTCGCTTCCCTTTATCCATTGCTCTATCGCCTCGAAAAACGAAACTGGATTCGAGGTCGCTGGGTCGAAAGGCCGGGCCAGCGCCGACGCCGCTATTATCGTCTCACCGCCTCGGGCAAGAACGTGCTCTCGAAGCAACGCGCCGGCTGGCGTGAATTCGTTGAAGCCATCAACCTGATCACCGGGATTCAACATGCCTGATTTCAAGATCGACATCAGGGCGCGCCTGGAGGGACTTGGTTTGTCTCCCGTGCGTGAGGGGGAAATCGTCGAGGAACTTTCGCAGCATTTGGAAGACGAATATGAGCGGGCCCTCAGCTGTGGCGCCTCGGAATATGAAGCACGTCAACAAGCACTCGAGCAGCTCAACACGCCCGATTTGTTAGGCCGTGAACTGAAAGACGTGGAGCGTCGGGCACCAGCGCACCCAGTCACATTGGGAACTGAAGAGAAGATCAATATATTTGCCGATCTCTGGCAGGATTTGCGCTACGCAATGCGCACGCTGGCGAAGAATCCGGCATTCACAAGCATTGCTATTATTGCGATCGCACTCGGTATTGGCGCGAACACTGCGATCTTCAGCGTCGTCAACGCTGTCCTGCTGCGGCCGCCTCCCTTCAAAAATCCCGAACAACTGATGATGGTGTGG
>QHRI01000124.1 GCA_003221375.1 Verrucomicrobiota bacterium | reverse complement strand
GTGCGCGCCGATCATTGAGTCTCCGCGAACGCGCAAAGCAAATGTGCCACGATTCTTTTGCACGTTGGCAGAGCGCGTATCGAGCGACACGTGGCCTTCGATCGTCTGCTCAGTCAACGCCGACATGCCGGCCGGGATCTGCCCGTAGATTGGAATATCGGTGATTCTGACTTTCATAGCTGGAGTAATCAATGCGCGGGCTTTGCGTGCGTGGCGATCGAGAAATCCCTTGCGCTCCAGCGCAGCAATGTATTGCATCACCGATGTCTGGCTGGCGAATCCGAAATGATTTTGGATTTCACGCGTGCTGGGCGTGATCCCTTTCTCGCGTTGCTCGCGCTGGATAAAATCGAGAACTCTCCGCTGGCGGTCAGTCAGCACCCTTGTATCATCGTTCGAACTGCCGCGAAGGCAAGTTCAAATGAACAGATCGACTCAATTTGAAAGCTGGATCTGAAGGGAACGAAAGCGACCGAAACCAAACATAAATCACGCCACGCTCAAGGATTGTCTCGAGCGGAAGCGAGGAATCTCTCGCAGGCTGCTAACTCACGCTACGTAACTGGCGTATTCGAAGCTCCGGTTGTTGTGAGGTTCCTCACTTCGCTCGGGATGACCCCGAGCGACTTACAACCGCACGAGATCGACCAAAAACTGGCACCAAAGATAAAACATCCCGCGCCAGGAATATCTTACGTCCCCTGCTGCCGTCTGTTTGAGAACACCCTTGTGAATGTTGTGCGCGATCTGGTCGCGCAAATCATTCTCCATTTCCGCTTCGATCTGTTCTTCGTCGAGCGGATCGATTGCGGCGGGATTCACGCCGTTTCGCCGGAGAAATTCGCGGTGGCTTTGATAAAGCTGCCAGAATGATCGGTCCGGCCGTTGCCGATTAATGCGAAACAGAGGAGTCAGTTTTAACCCGTAGGAGAGCGGATAATTCCAGGTTGTCCAAACTGTGCCGCCCTTGGCGCGCGATGAAATGCGCAGGTAATAAAACGAGAAATCGCGCTGCTCGTTCAGGCAGATTGCGGCCTGGGCTCGATCTTCTTCCTGGGAATGTGTCCGAAGATGGCGGACTTTTCGGTCGAAGCCGTTTTTCCTTGGGGAGACGGAGCGCGCGGATTCGAGTGAGAATTTCCAGCCACGGCAGAAAGAGCCAGCTCATTGCGCCGACGAAACCCCATATCCAGCTGCCGGTAACAAAATAAACGCCAAGAAAAGTCGCGGCCAGAATTCCAAGTGCACCCGCCTTTTGCGCATACGAGTTCTGAAAACTGCGCAAGCCGGCGCTGAGGACGGCTACGCCAAGTGTAAGGAAGAAGCCAAAAAGCATCAGGAGGCGGTTTCCCGCGGATTGATCTGGTGTTCGGTGAGAAATTTCTCGAGCTGATTGGTGTCGAAATTGGCCAAAACCTTATCACCCGCAACGAACGTGGGCACATAGGTCTGCGACGAAAGCTGCTTCATTTCCTCGTACGCGTGTCGATCTTTGCCGACATCAATTTCCTGGAAACGATAGCCCTTCTCCTTAAGATAATCCTTCGCGTCGATGCACCACGAACACCACTTGCGACTGTAGAGGGTCAGTTCCATCGGCAGCGCCGAAATAAACGAATGATGATCGCTACGTCAACTGCATGCTGCCGATAAGTTTCTCAAGCTACAACGCACCCAAGGCTTCAGTACGATTTCGCCCAAACAACGCGCCGCGCGCTGGGCTCGCCGGTGAAAATACATTTCCCGGGCTCGGAGGAATCACCCAGCGGAACGACGCGAATGGTGACTTTGAGGTCGTTCTTGATTCGTTCTTCCTCTTCCCGTGAGCCGTTCCAGTGGGCGAGGGCAAAACCGCCGTGGATTTCGGGTTTCTCTGTATTTTTAGGCGTGAAGAAATCGTAGAAATCTTTTTTCGATTCGATCACGTGGGTGTTTTCTTCACGAAACTTCTTCGCGCGCTCAAGAAGGTTCTGTTGAATGGAAGTCAGGATTTCCGGTACAACGGCGACGAATTCCTGAGTCGGCATGGACTCTTTAGTTTTAATCGGCTGATCGCGGCGGCTAATAACCAGCGCGTTTTTCTCCAGGTCGCGTGGTCCAATTTCGATCCGGATTGGAACACCTTTCTTGATCCATTCCCAATTTTTAACACCGCCACCAATGTCACGCCTGTCTACCTCCACCTCGAGCGGAAGTTCGCCAAAGGACTTTCCGCGCAGTTGCAGCGCGAGATTATCGCACGCCTCCATGACTCTGGTACGCGACTCCTCCTTTGTTGCCACTGGCAGTATTACAATTTGGGTAGGCGCGATCCGTGGAGGCAAAACGATCCCGTCGTCGTCTCCGTGCATCATGATCAGCGTGCCGATCAGACGCGTGGTCATTCCCCAGCTCGTTGTCCAGCCAAATTCCTGCTTGCCTTCCCGGTTTTGAAATTGGATGCCACTCGCGCGCGCAAAATTTTGGCCGAGAAAATGCGATGTGCCCGCCTGGATGGCGCGTCGGTCCTGCACCATCGCTTCGATTGTTAGGGTCTGCTCCGCGCCTGGAAATTTTTCGCTTTCGGATTTTTCACCGGTGAATACTGGGATCGCCAGGTGGTCGCGGACAAAACGCTCGTAAAGATCGAGTATCAATTTCGCTTCGGCGCGCGCTTCGGATTCCGTTTCGTGAACAGTGTGTCCCTCCTGCCAGAGAAATTCAGTTGTCCGTAAAAACAGGCGCGGTCGCATTTCCCAACGAACGACGTTCGCCCATTGATTGATGAGCACTGGCAGATCACGGTAGGATTGGACCCATCTCGCGTAGCTGGCGCCGATGATTGTTTCCGAAGTAGGTCTGACCACCAGCGGCTCCGTCAACGGACTGCCTGGTCTCATCTTTCCATCCTTGTCCACTTCCATGGGAAATAAGCGTTGCGATGGCCGGTCGCGCGAAACATGGCGTCGAGTTGACGTTGCATGTTTTCCCAAATCCCGTAACCCCAAGGTCGAATCACCATGCAACCGCGTACATCCGAGGGCTCAGCCAACTCCGCAGCGCGGATTGCCTGCTGATACCACTCCGGAAAGTCCTGGTCGCGCCGTGGCGTAATCGCAGTTTTCGTAGAAGTCTCTTTAGAATTTGCCATGCGAAAAGCAGAACAATTAAACTGGCACGACGCAAATGACCAGTAGCCAGTTTGGTTAACTAGTGCTAATTATTTGGCTCGGAAATTTGACACTCCGGAACCCTTCCGTAGGTTTCGCGCCTTTTCCGCCCTATGAAAACGTTTTCTGCCAAAGCCAGCGAGGTCCCACGCAAATGGTGGGTCATCGACGCACGGAACCAGGTGCTTGGAAAAGTAGCCGTAAAAGCCGTCAACCTGTTACGCGGTAAAGAGAAGACAGTTTTTACGCCACACGTCGATACAGGCGACTTTGTGATCGTCATTAACGCGGAGAAGGTGCGGCTCACCGGAAAGAAAGAAGAACAAAAGACCTTCATGAGTTTTTCAGGATACGTTGGCGGCCACAAATCGGAGAATGTCCGGGCCCGTCGGGTTCGGCATCCCGAACTGTTAATCGAGCGCGCTGTGCGCGGAATGATTCCCCACAACCGACTCGGTCGCCACGTTTACCGAAAACTGAAAGTTTATCGCGGTGACTCTCATCCACATACCGCGCAACAGCCCGAGGCTGTCAAACTTGGATAATCCTATGCCAGAAACTGAAGAATTCGTCGCCACAGGTCGCCGCAAAACGTCGGTCGCGCGCATCCGCATGACGCCAGGCAGCGGAAAGATCGATATCAATGGTCGCAGCTTCGAGGATTATTTCCCGACTGTGCCTTTACAAAACGTGGTACTGCAACCGCTTCAAACCGCCAAAGCAGTGAATACCTACGATTTGTCAATTAACGCCACCGGTGGCGGCATTATGGGGCAGGCCGGCGCTGCGCAGCTCGCTATTGCGCGCGCTCTGCTTCGAGTCGATCGCGATTTGCGAAGTACACTGAAAGCCGAGGGCTTGCTCCGACGCGATCCGCGCATGAAGGAGCGTAAAAAATCCGGGCAACCGGGCGCCCGCAAACGTTTCCAATTCTCGAAACGCTAAGGCGCGAGTTAAACAAGATCCCGGCTGCTGCAGCTACGGGCCTGTGGCCCGTTCATCCAGCCTGAAAAGCACCTCCGAGATGGGACCGGCCACAGGCCAGTGGCTACAACCCTTATGAAATCGATCCAATCGCGGATCGCTACGGCTTTGGCGATGGCGCAGCCTGCGGTTGATTCGGTGCCGGCGGGGCTTGCGGTGCTGGCGCTGGAGGCGATAAAAACGGCGGAACTGTCGCTGCCGGGGCCACGGCTGGTATTGGCGGGCTACTTGGCTTCAACGAGCGCAATTCCTGCATGGCCGGGGTGGCCCAAAAACTCGTTCGATATTGCGTCAGGATGTTTTCGCAGACGCGCCGCGCATCGTCGGTTCGATTTTTCGCCTTTAAGATGTACACCTGCGACAGCAAAGCCAGCGGTGCGTTGTAACTGTTGGGATACATCGAGACAATCTGTTGGTAGGCAGCCAGCGCTTCATCGCTTTTTCCCATCGATTCCAGGTTCGCGGCCATCGCCATTCGCGCTGTGCTCAAGAGCTCGTGTTGAGGAAATTTGGCGATGAAAGCCTGAAGCGTTGTGTTCGCCTCCGCGAATTTCTTTTCGCCGCGCTGAGCTTCAGCGAGGAACAGGTAAGCGTCACCGGTCGCCGGGCTGTTTGGGTAGCGGTCGATCACCTGTTGATATTCCTGGGAAGTTTTCGCGCTGGCCAACGAAGCCGATGCCGCCGCTGCGCGTCGATCGGCATAATAACGGTAACCAGTAAAACCGACGACAGCGAGCAAGACCACAATGAGCACCGCGATGATCTCTTTCCTGAAGCGCTCTAGAAAGAAGCGCGTTTCCAGCGCAACATCGCGAGAAGGAGGTGGAGCGGTTGCCATAAATTTCATGTGCTCTGCCTGTTCAAACCGGGCAAGCGGTCGTTTTATGCCATGCGATGGTTTCTCGCGCAAGCGGTACTAAGACTGGCACGGGCTCGACCAGGCTTTTTGCGGCGATACAATCTTACTATGAATGCATTTTGGAACTTTTTCGACATGTTACTCGGTTTGGGCGCAGAACCGAGGGATTTAACGTTTCTTCAAATTTCACTGCGGGCGATCATTGTCTTTCTTGTCACACTGATCACGATGCGGCTTGGGCATAAACGCTCGCTTTCGCGCAAAACACCCTTCGACGCCGTCCTACTGGTAATTCTCGCTGCAGTGCTTTCGCGCGCTATCAACGGCTCGGCAGCTTTTTTCGCCACGCTCGGCGGAGGCGTAGTTTTGGTGTTGCTACACCGGCTTTTCGCGCGCTTCGCATTCTATTCACATCGATTTGGGATCTTGGTAAAAGGCCAGCCCGATATCATTGTGCGTGATGGCGAATGTGATTTCCCGATGATGCGGCACAACCATGTATCCATGCATGATCTGGAAGAAGACATGCGCCTGGGCGCACACATCGACGATCTTTCCAAGATCCGGCTCGCCCGCGTGGAACGCAGCGGCGACATCAGCTTTATCAAAAAATAATTTGACCAGTATGGCCCGCATGGCTTATGAGACGCGGGAACTTCGTTGTACCATTTCCGTAGAATGAAGTGACAGAAGAAATTACCCATGGGATTTATGAGACGAACCAAAAAGCGGTGGGTCAAACCAGCGATGAAAAGCGTTCCGATCTTTTTCGAATGCACCTGCTACGCGGGCGCGGTTTGATCGAACCTGATTATCTGACTCCGAAAACTACGGGTTGATTCGCATTCATATTCTTGGCAGCGCAGCCGGCGGCGGCCTGCCACAATGGAATTGCACCTGCCCAAACTGTGCCGCGGCGCGTACCGGAAAAATTACGCCGCAGACACAATCGAGCATCGCGATCAGCGGCGATTCCGAAGGGTTTCACCGTTGGTTTCTGATCAACACGTCGCCTGATTTAAACCGGCAAATCGAGAGCATGCCGCGGTTACAGCCACGCCGTGATTTACCGCGCAACAGCCCCATAGCAGCCGTTCTCTTAACAAATGGCGACATCGATCATGCGTTGGGCTTATTGCTCCTGCGAGAACAAGACATACCGCTCGTTGTTTACGCAGCCGACGAAACACGAGCCGCGCTTGGGTGGATCGAGGGTGTCCTGGCGAAGTTCTGTGGAATCGAATGGCGAAAGACGGCCCCTGAATTTCAAACCCTAAGTGGAAGTATGGCTTTTCGAACGATTGAATTGCCAAGGAGCGTAGCGTTTCAGTTCCGCGACGATACGTCGGGAGCGACTGCGCTGTTCGCGCCAAGCGTTGGTGAATTAACGGATGAATTGCAGAACACGGTTCACAAATCTGACGCTGTTCTGTTCGATGGCACATTTTGGAGTGACGGCGAACTGGCCGCTATTCGGCCAGGCGCCCGCAGCGCGCGTCAGATGAATCATCTACCTATCAGCGACGGGAGCCTGGATTTCTTGCACCAATCGCCAGCGCGCCGGAAGATTTTCACTCACATAAACAATACAAACCCGATTCTGATGCCCAGCTCACGGGAACGCGCCCAAGTGAAGCAATCCGGAATCGAGATCGCGCGCGACGGATTGGAGATCGTCATATGAATGGCACTGTCATGTTGAGCGAAGCCAAACATTTCTGGTCTATTTCCGATGCAGCGCGGCCAAAAATTGATCCGCTTCTTCGCCTCGCTCAGAATGACATTATGCGGTGGCTCATAGGACTCGCCTTATGACGACCCAACTTTGGGACCGCGAAACTTTCCTCGAAAACTTGCGCGCGATCGGCACGCGCGCGTATCACGACAAACATCCGTTCCATGTCGCCATGAACGAAGGGCGGCTGTCGCAGGAGGCATTGCGCGGCTGGGTGGCCAACCGCTTTTATTATCAG
>QHRI01000123.1:4339-6090 GCA_003221375.1 Verrucomicrobiota bacterium | reverse complement strand
GCCATACTTCGCATTCAGCTCGTCGACATCCTTCTGAGTGAAAAAGAGATGGCTGAAGTCGAGCATCTCCAGGTAGGTTTGTAGAAATTTCTTTGAAACTTCCTCATTGAGCCTTTGACGGGTGTAATGGCCCTCCTCCAAGAGTCGGCCGACCGACATGGCGACTGTTTCTCTCGACGCCGCCATGACTGGGGGAGTCGCGATTGTGGCCGTTAACAGGATAGCGCAAAGCGCCAATGATCGTTGCAAAGATGATCTCATCGGTGAAAAGAAGAGTTGATTACGTTCGCAGATTTCAGCATGAAGCGCAAGACAACGAGACAAAATCGATATGTAAGTAGGAATGAGACAATCCGAAGTCGGTAACATTCAAATATTCGTAAAAGCTCCCGGCTTCAGCTGTAGCCAAATCCCGCCACAATCCGAATCCGATGAATTACAAGAAGTTCTGCGGTGGCATTTTTGAGACGAACTGTTACCTGCTTGAAGCGCCACAGGGATGGATTCTTTTCGACGCACCTCAGGGTGCCTGTGAATGGGTCAAGTCGCTCGGCATCAATCCTAAACTCTTACTCCTAACACACGGGCACATCGATCACGTACAGGACGTCGCCAGGATCAAGCGGCAGTTTGGTTGCCAAATCACCTGTCACCCGCTCACTGCGCCGATGATTTCGGACCGTGACTTCTTCCGTAACTTCGGCTTCGAGCTCGAAATCGAGCCGGCGAAGCCTGACCTTCTGGTCGAAGAAACGCCGAGCCGGGATTTTCTCGGCGCGCAATTCCAGGTATTGGAAGTTCCAGGGCATTGCCCAGGCAGCCTTTGTTTCTTCTTGCCGAATGATCGATTGCTCGTCGGCGGTGATGTCCTGTTTGCCGGCAGCATTGGCCGCGGAGATTTACCGGGCGGCGATATCGATCTGTTAATGCGAGAGATCAGGAAGAAATTATTTCCTCTCGGCGACGAAGTCACCGTGCTGCCGGGACACGGACCGCCAACGTTGATTGGGACCGAGCGGCGCACTAATCCTTTCGTTGGCCTGAGCTAGCGTTAACACTCCGCTTTCTATTGAGGCTGAACCTCCGCTGCGATCAAATAGCACACAACTGAGAATCCACAGTTGAGCGACTACCGATCAATGATCTACCGGCTGATTTTCAGCCTGGCGGCGTTGTATAACATTGCGTTCGGTATCTGGGCTTGCATCTGGCCAGCCGCGTTATTCGCGATGTTGGAGATGGCGGCTCCAAATTATCCGAGCCTCTGGCAGTGTCTGGGCATGGTGGTCGGCCTTTACGGAATTCTTTATGCCTATGCAGCAATTCACTTGGATCGTGCAAAGCTAATTATTGTCATCGGACTCACGGGAAAAATCCTTGGGCCGATTGGCATGTTCATCGCGTTTCAGTCGGGTGAGTGGCCGGGCTGTTACGTTGATCGTGTTCAACGATTTTGTCTGGTGGTTGCCGTTTACTGTTTTCCTTCTCGATGGAACGCGGATGGGCGAGCGGCTCCGTGCGAGCGCGCCGTACAGTTGCGCCACTCTCAACTTCGCTGCCGCAGTGGCAATGTTGTTCGTTCTGCGCGGCGGGGGTGAGACTGCACCGAATATCGCAAAGCGAGCGACCTTCATTGCCGAGCATGCACTGCTATGGCGCGCCGGCTGGGCGGTCTGGATGATGGCTGGGATTAATCTGGTTGCGTTCTTTGCCTGGTGGGGCGCGTGGATCACATCACGTCGGCTGGTTTT
>QHRI01000123.1:0-4310 GCA_003221375.1 Verrucomicrobiota bacterium | reverse complement strand
ATCGATATCATTGCGCCCCTGGCTTCTCTTCTGACCGGGGGAGCAGCAAATGGCCTTTATACTTTCGCTGGCGCACTGCTCACGCTCGGCACCCCCACATTGCGCGGCGCACTCCGCACTTTGGCATGGGCAGTCTGGACAAGCGGCTTTGCCCTGACGATCTTTACCATCTCTGGGTGGGTTGCCGGCATGGTGACTTCGACCGCCGCTCTGATGACGTTACTCTGCCCGTGGGTTGCAGTGTTAGGATGGAAACTCACCCGAGGAGAACACGGGGCGCTCCGCGCGCTTCCATCAAATGCCTATACTCGTGTCCTCTGACCAGACCGAGAAATCCATAAGCACCCAACGCCTGCATCAGGCGTTGCATCGCGCAGAATTGGAGCGTGTCGTCGAACTGTTCATCAACCGTCCGCCCATTATCCGCCTGTTTTTGCCGGTAATACTTAATCAACTCAGATCGCTCGGCGCTTGAAAGCTCGACATACGGATCAAAAAGCAATGATGCCAGATCATATTCGGCCAAACCGGGGCGCATTCCCTGAAAATCAATCAGATTAGCCTGTCGGTTCTGGATAATGATGTTTTGCGATTGAAAATCGCGATGGACCAAGACCCTCGGCAAACTCGCGAGGCGTTTTGCAATTTCGCGCAAACTGGGAAGCGCTGCCAGTTCCTTGCGTTGTGACTCGCTCACCCTGAAATAGCGGCCGACGCAATTATTGAAAAAGTATCTTTGCTCCCAGCGGTAAAGCGCAGCGTTAAACTCGGCGGGCAAATGTTCTTTCATTTCCAGACACACGGACTCCGGCAGGCCGTGCAGCTTGATGATTTCGTCGAGCGCCGATTCGTAGAACGTGCGACGGACAAGCCAGCTGTCGCCTCGATAACTGTAGAGGTCCTGCTCACCCATGTCCTCGATCCAGATGAGGCCTTCCGTCGCATCGTGAAAATAAATTTTTGGCGCGCGGATTCCATGGGCCTCGAGAAATTTCGCGATCTCGACGTAATGCCGGTTTTCTTCGCGCTCCAGATTATACTTAACCAGGATGAGCGTCTGGTCGGGGGAACAACGTATCCGATAAAATTTTCGATCCGACCCGCCTTTTTCGATCGGGCGAATTTTTATATCGGCTATATCCAGCAGCGGAAAATGCATCCGTGTACGCCGGAGAAGAAATTCAGTCCTCATACTAGATGTCGCTGTCTCGATGGATGCCGCTGACTTTTTTTTGGGAGCGGACAATACAACCATGAAGCTGACTTTTGGAAGCAATTTGTGCACCCGCCCACAAAATTGTGTCCTCAAGGATGGCGTCCGCGCCGACCTGGCAATTTTCTCCGACAATCGAGCAGCCCCGCAGCTGTGCACTCGAATCTACGATGGCTGATTTCGCGACGCGCTCAGGCCAGTCCCGGGTTCTGACGTAATAGGGCGTCCAACGTTCTCGTATAATCGTGCGATGCACATCGAGGTACTCAGCGCGCGAACCGATATTGAACCATTTTCCGTCGTTCATCACGAGGCCGCCAATCTTACCGCCCTTGCCTATCCAATCCGCAACAATTGGAATGAATGAAATTTTTCGTCGCGGCGGGATCTGTTGGAAAACGTTTGAATTCCAAACAGCGATGTTCGCGAAATCAAGATTTCCCGCGATTCCATAGCGATTCGCGATATCCACGACGCGGTGAGCGCGCAGAGCCACCTCTGAAGCCAAACCTGTTTCGCGCAACGCGAGCGTGACGTCGTTTCCGCGCCGGAAATGCTCGTCGATTAAGGGTTGCAGCGGGACGTCAGTCAAGATGTCGCCGCTGTAAGTCAGGAATAGATCGTTGGCGAGATAACGCTCAGCGTTCTTGATTCCACCGCCGGTCTCAAGCAAATCCGGCTCGTGAACCAGCGTAACCGAATGGCCTTGATACTCATTATCACAAAAAGAGTTTTCAAATAGTTCGGCCTGCTTGTGTGTGTTAATGACGAACCTTTCCACGCCGGCATCGATTAAATGATCGAGCGCAAACGTGATCAGCGGCTTCTGAAAAATCGGGATGAGAGGCTTCGGAAAATCCTCGGTTAGCGGCCGCAGGCGTCTGCCGAGCCCGGCGCCAAGAACGAAGGCATGTGTGATTGTGTTCATCGCACCACAGACTCAGTTAAGGCGGAAGAAACTACATGAGGCGCGATTAATTCATTCGCGCGGAACTTCCATCGAATCCGTCACTCGCAATCTGTTCACAACAAGGTCGCCGATTTCAAGATGCTTGATTTTCGCTCGACCGATGACAAGGCGACCAACGGCGAGGACGCCCAATGCAAGCGCTCCAATCGCCAGTGCACCCAGCGCGAAAGCTCCCACGCTCTGTGCCCCGATCGCCAACGCGCGGACGCGCATCGGCTCGAGCTCATTTCGTTCTGCCTCGTGCATGCTCTGGTAAATTGTCCGCAAGCTTAACCCACGATATTCGATCCTCCGTCCAGATGTGGTCGGCTGGAGTAACGAGGTCGGGCTGATCGAAGGTGGCAACAGCGACATCGATTTCATCAGAATCAGATTCGCTCATGAAAGTCAGCGAGCTACCACACGTGGAGCAGAACGAGCGGACGCGTCCGGCCCATGCGATTTCACGCGGCTTTCCCTTCATAAATTGAAAATTGTCCCGCGAAAATGAAGCCCACGTCACAAGCGGCGCCCCGGCACTCTTACGACAATCTTCGCAGTGGCAATGAGTGACATTGTAGGGTTCGCCGATGCCTTCGTATCGGATCGCACCGCACAGGCAACCGCCATGAATGATCTTTCGCTCCGTTTCCATCACCAACTATGGGGCACAGCGCAACCGCGCGGTTATGGAGCAATCCTAGAAGGTCAGATTAGGGCCAGCGGAACGCCGCCAACCGGATCGCTGCCAGGGAAGCTCTCGCTGTTGTAAATAGAGCGTGCGCGTGCCGAAATCGATGATGCCGTGATGCCGGCGCAGCGTCTCAGCGCCAAGCAGGCCGGCAACTGGCGGCGAGCCTTCCAATAATCCGTCGTGAATTAATCCTTCCAGATCGATCACGCCTACGTCCTTGCCAACAATATTAACGGAACCCACTGACAGTTTACGAATCCTCGCCACGCGCAGGCCACGGTCCTTCAGGTTCACGGCGGAAGAGCTATACTGCGTCTCGCGAGTGGCAATTCGCATTCGCTTAACGAAAGAACGATGCAAGAGCGTTGCAAACGAACCCGTATCCACCATAAACTTGGCAGGTTTCCCGTTAATCGAACCATTCACATACAAATTGAAATCGTCGCTTACTTGAATAGGAACCGCTTGCAAGCCGCGCCGGTCGAAACCCGGCAAACCGCCCAAGACGTCGGGGTCGGTCTTCATGATGAGCAACTGCCGTTGACAATCCAGCACCGCCTCGGTTGGGAAAAGAATATCCGCTCCAATAATTCCGTCGATTTCCTCTTCGTGAACCAGTCGCGCTGCGCGGGCCGAGTTGCCCAGGTCGACGGTGACCACCGGTTCATCAATCAAGGTTAGCCCTCCGAGTCGCAGCTCGCGTGCGATGGCCACATTGTTGAATGCGCCGTTGATCTGAATGCGGGACGGCAGGTTCGACTTGGCCGTGGTTGGTTTGAGCCGAAAATAATTGCGGCGATTCACAGCGATTGCGCTCACCGGCGCACCACTATCAATCGTCAACCAGGCCTCTTTTCCATTGATAAAAGCGCGCACCATCAAATGATTTTGCCGGGAGCGCACCAGTGGCAGTGCCACGAAACGGGTGTCTGCTCGCGCGTAGGCGACCTGCGGAATGGCAGCCAATTCGGCAATCAGTGCCACCACAGCGCACCAGATCGCCAAAAATGTCCGGCACGATCGCCGCTGGCTCGAACAAGTCACGGGGCGTGAGATTAACACGGTTCTTTTTACGCGAAAGCAATTTCGCGTTTTTAAGATTGATAGCTTACTGAAGGGTAAACCGAGTCTTTTATCATTGCGCGGCACGCCGGAGTGATGATTTACTCTCCCCCAAATGCAACCGGCTCAAATGACAACGGCGACAAATGAAACAGCGGTCGCCGATCAAAAATTCGTCAGAGGACTTGGCCTGCTTGATTCGACGATGCTTGTAGCGGGCTCAATGATTGGCTCGGGAATTTTCATTGTATCGGCGATCATCGCACGGCAGGTCGGTTCGCCCGGTTGGCTATTGGTTGTTTGGATCGTGACTGGTTTATTGACGATGATGGCAGCGCTGTCGTACGGCGAGCTGGCGGCGATGATGCCGAAGGCTGGTGGCCAATACGTTT
>QHRI01000122.1 GCA_003221375.1 Verrucomicrobiota bacterium | reverse complement strand
GGTTTTTAGATCCGCCGAACTATTTGACTGGTCGCCAGAAGTCTTACTTTCACCGGAGCGATCGCGCTCGTTTGTTGCTGTGTTATCGGGGTTCACCTTCTCATTGCCAGCCAATGCCGCCAGGCTGAATGCGCTGAGAAAAGTAACAGCTAGTAAAGTTCGTCTCATAGGTCCTTTCGTTTGAGTTTGTAGGGTGCCGGTATTACTGATCGCAATCGGTAGCGGCACCGGTTTTGTTTATTTGGCCGCGATGTTGATCACGGATTTGGCCAGGCCGGTTAGCTTTTTGTCTGTGTCTGATTCTTCGGTCAAGGTAGTCTGAAGTAGCTGCGCACTATCCGGATCCCCAAGTAACTCGGCGTATGTCCGAGCGCAGCCATAACCGGCCATCTCATAATGCTCAACGCGCTGCGCCGCAGCAATTAGCCCGGCATCGCGCACTCCTTCTTCAGCATCTTCTTTGATCATTTCCTCTCCCTCTTTAAGAAGACCCTCCATGCCCTCACACTTGGGGCCCCGGGTCGACTCATCGTAACTCGCTAAAATTTTTTCAAGACGCGCCACGTGTTCCTTCGTCTGCTCAAAATGTTCCTTGAATCCCGCAGCAAGCTCTTTGTTAGTAGCGGCTTTAACCATTTTCGGTAACGCTTTTATAATCTGCTTCTCGGCGCTGTAGAGGTCTTTGAGTTCGTGAATGTAAAGATCTTTGAGTCTTTCTAGTTTCATAAGTATGGATGTAATATTGTTGGTGTTACCCTGGTCGCAGAAGCGACCTAGCTCCCGACATCTTTACGTGCAACCTCGCAGCAAAAAGATCAGGAGCAAAATCGGAATGGGAATTCCGAGAAGCCAAAGTAAAATGTACCCAGTCGCACCAGCTTCTTTGATTTTATTTGTTAAACGCATGTCAGACATCCTTTCTGGACGTTATTGATAACTTTTCGTTGTGCGCAGGAACTTGCTTCGATTGATGAAGACACACAATCGGGCTGGTGGATGGTTGTCTAATCAGACAAAGTCCGATAGACCCTGCGACGATTACCTAGACTTGCCAGACCTAGATGAAGTTAAACAACGCAATTAGCGCAGGAGCCACGATTCAATGAGGCAACCATGCAAATTCGGACGGAAAACTTTAGCTCAACAGAAAGAACATGCGCTGGTTCCTTTTCATCCTAGGATCACTGGCGACCTTCAGATTAAGCCATCTGATTACGAAGGAGCGTGGTCCATTTGCTGTTTTCGAGCGTCTTCGCAGTGCTATGCCTGGTGGCCGCGGCTCAGCGAAGGAGTGGCTTAGGTGTATCTTTTGCTTTTCTCTCTCTGCCAGCGCGCTGGTTTGCCTGGTTCTATGGCTAGGAGGATTGAATCTCAACTGGGAGGAATGGGTCCTCAGTTGGCTCAGCTTTAGCGCCGTCACGCTGATAATAAATCAGGCTCTTATGTGTCAAAATTAACCCATGAGGGTGCCAAGGGTATAACAAACGACGCTCTGCTGCCGTCCCGATCTCTGGAAAAAACCAATGCCACAAAAAAATGTTAATCTGCACGGGAGCGCACCAGATAAGCACAAGTTTGCCCTGCTCTTGATCGACGTCATCAACGATTTTGATTTTCCCGAGGCGAACCAATTGCTGAAGTATGCACGACCAATGGCTCGAGTTCTTTTACGCTTGAAAAGACGGGCGCAGAAGGCGGGCGTCCCGGTGATTTATGTAAACGACAACTTCGGCCGATGGAAATCCGACTTTCGGCGTACTGTCGACTACTGTGTAGGACACAGCCGCGGCCCCGACATCGTGCAATTACTCCGGCCAGACGAAAACGACTACTTTGTGCTCAAACCAAAACATTCCGGTTTTTTCTCCACCACGCTTGAGACGCTCCTCCGGTATTTGGAAACTCAAACTCTGATTCTCACTGGTATCGCTGGGAATTTTTGCGTTCTTTTTACAGCGAACGACGCCTATATGCGCGATTTTGATTTAGTCGTGCCTTCCGATTCCACGGTATCAAACACAAAGAAGGAAAACGACCTGGCCCTCAGGCTTATGAAGAAATTCCTGAAAGCTGACACGCGCTCGTCTTCGAAAATCGCGTTCCGCACGGAGCGAGCCAAAATTAAGGCATCACGGCGACTTCCAGTGAAACCAACGGGCGTGCTTACAGGTGTCCCGTCAAAGCGAGGATAATTAAAATCAAAAGGATCAAGCCTAATCCGCCGCTGGGCCAGTAACCCCAACCGGAACTGTACGGCCAAGCCGGTAACGCACCGATCAAGAGCAGGATTAGGATAATTAACAGAATCGTGCCCATAGTTTCTCCTTTCTTGAATCATATCGCCGCACCGAGCTATTTTGGACGTCGTAATCCAAACGACGTCTTACCTATATCAATGGCGCACTACACCGGTGATGAATCGAGTGTCGTGCTTGATTCAGTCAAACTTCCGCGATCGATCTGCGTAAGAATATGGTGTTGAAGCCCCCATTGCCGCCGATGGAAGCGCGTTCGGTCCAGGAAATCCCCGCCGGACATGACTGGCAATACGAGCCGAAGTGGGATGGCTGTCGCTGTATCGCGTTTCGTGATAGCAAGAAAATCTATTTACAATCAAAGGCTGGTCAGCCGCTCGCGCGTTATTTTCCCGATATCGTGGCAGCTCTCGGCAAATTACCCGAGCAGCAATTCGTTCTCGATGGCGAACTTGTTGTTCCTGTCAGCGGTGCGCTTTCATTCGACGAACTGCAGCTTCGTCTGCATCCAGCCGCAAGCCGCGTCCAGAAGTTGGCAAAAGCTCACCCCGCAATCTACATCGTGTTCGATTTTCTAGATCAGAGTGGACAATCATTCTTGAAACAGCCGCTGCACGAACGCCGGGATCTTCTGGAAAAGTTCGCACGGTCGAATCTTAAGTTCTCCAAAGCTCTGCGCCTTTCTCCGGCGACAACTGATTACCGAACTGCCAGAAAGTGGTTCAAAAAAGCTGGCGGCAATCTTGATGGGGTAATTGCGAAACGTCTCGACGCTCCGTACACTTCTGGCGAACGCACCGCTGCGGTTAAGATAAAACAAATCCGCACAGCTGACTGTGTTGTGGGCGGATTTCGTTATGCACGTAACAAGCGACTGATTGGTTCTCTCTTACTGGGGCTTTACGGAGAAGATGGTTTACTGCATCACGTGGGATTCACCTCTTCTTTCAAAGCATCGGAACGACGCGAACTCACAAAGAAATTTGAAGGACTTAAGAAATCACCAGGCTTTACTGGCAGCGCCCCTGGTGGACCAAGCCGCTGGAGCACCGATCGCACTGGCGAATGGGAACCAGTCACTCCCAAAGTGGTCGTAGAAGTTGCCTATGACCATTTTACCGGCGGTCGTTTCCGACATGGCACAAGGCTTCTTCGCTGGCGTCACGACAAAGCGCCTCGCCAATGCACGATGGATCAAGTGGACCATCGCGAAGGTAAATCGCTCGTGCTTTTGTAGCGAACAGGCGCTCGAGAAGCGTCGCAAGCGCATCAGATTTTTCCGACCTGAGATCTTAGAAACCTTAACACTGCGGTTTCAGCCGAGCGAAGCCGGCGGGCTCCGGACTTTTGCATCGCCTGTCTCAGGCCAGGAATTTGCGCGGCAGCCGAATACGTCTCGAGCACGGCAGGATGGACATAACATCTGCGACAAATTGTCGGTGTGTTACCAAGCAGCTCCGCTACCGCGCAAATGGCGGTCTTGATATTCGCCTTTGCCTGGGTCTTGGTTTCAAATCCTCCCTGCGCATCAAGCGCCAGCGCTGAGAGCAGCGTACCGGCCCACGTTCGAAAATCTTTAGCCGTAAAATCTTTGTTCGTGATTTCGCGCAGATAATCGTTCACGTCCTGGGATCCTACATCTCGTACCTCGCCATTATCGTCGATGTATTGAAACAGATCCTGGCCAGGCAAGTCTTGTAGCTTGGAAATGATTTTTGCGACTTCGCCGTCTCTTAAATCT
>QHRI01000073.1 GCA_003221375.1 Verrucomicrobiota bacterium | reverse complement strand
ATGATGAGCGCCCAGGCTGTCGCCATGGTCGCTCGTGTGCACAACAATCGTGTGGCTGGTCAAGCCGCATCTCTCAATGCAGGCGAGGACTGCGCCAATGCTTTGATCTACCAGTGTGACCAGGCCGAGATAGCGCTGCTTGATACTCTGGTATTCCTCAGGGGTGACGCCAAAGAACAATTGAGTCGGCAATCGCTCCCGGTCGCGAACAGCTTCGGCTTGTTGCCATTCGCGCATCAAACGATAACGCAGCGGAATATCTTCACTTTCAGCAAGCGTGGCTGTCGCATCGAGTTCGATGTCATCGAGCGGATTCTCATCGTTGAGCGGTCCGTTGTACGGTGAATGCGGCTCTACAAAACCAACCACCAGGATGAAAGGATCCTCGCGATGTTTTTCGATGAATTCACACGCACGCCTCTCGAGAAACTTCGGCCGTGATAGCTCGACAGGTAGATTGCTAATGGCGACCTCGGAGAATCGTCCATTTTGTCTATCCGGCGTAATTCCCTTTGAAATGAGGAAATTCGTGTAATCGCCGTGATCATCTGTGGAAATCCATTCGTCAAAGCCTCGTCCAACTGGTCCTTCCTCACCCAGATGCCATTTCCCGATGTAGGCGGCGCGATAATCCCTGTCCTTCATTAGCTCAGGGAAAACAAGAAACCGGCGATCAAGCGGCACGCTGTTCCGTGTGCAGCCATTGACGTGCGGCCAGGTACCCGTCATGAGCGAAGAACGTGAAGGCGTGCAAACTGGATGAGTAACGTATGAGCGCTCGAAGGCTACTGATTCAGAAGCCAGTTTGTTCAGATTCGGTGCATGCACCTTTACGCCTCCGTAACATGCGATCGTGTCCGCCCTCTGTTGATCCGGAAGGAACAAAACCAAATTAGGCTTTCGCTGAGCAGCCATGGTTTTCAGGTCACGCACTAAATCAGGCTTAACCGGTCTCTGCAATCGTCCAGGTCTTGCTGGCCGCTTTCGCCGTGATGGCTGAATGCTGCGCAATGAGTCTGAGCGCTCGTCTGAGCAATTCCTTTCCCGGCGCAATCTTGTGCCAGGGCGACGCGCCTGAGGGATGCGGAAGCGGAATCACGTCGAATCGGCGCCCCGCGCGCTCGACGCGAAATTTGTGGCCGATCACTTTCTCTAATTTCGCACAATCGATGAATTGCGTGATAGCCAGCCGCCCGACAGGAACGATGAGACGCGGTCGCAAGATTTCGATCTCGTGATCCATCCACAAAGAGCAGTTGCGAATCTCGTCCGGAGCAGGAACACGATCTGTGCCGCCAGAATTCTTTCCAGGAAAACACCGGCAGACCGCTGCGAAATAAATTTTCGATCGAACCGCGGCTTCATTCATCCCGCAAAACTCTTCGAACCAGCGAAAAAGTGTCTTACCGGCGGTGTGCGCAAATGGTCTTCGCAAAACCGGTTCCCGCGGTCCAGGTGCCTGACCAATGATCATTACGTCGCTCACGATTGCGCCGCCGGAGACGGGCGTAGATTTCATTCGCGGGCAGCGCCGGCAGCGGAGGAGCTCCTTCACGTGTCGATCGAGTTGCGCTTGAACAGCTATTGTAGCCACGGTCCTGTGGGCCGTTCGCACATAGCCGAACAACGCGCAACACCGGACGGGCCACAGCCCCGTGGCTACCCACTCGAAAACTGATCAGCGCCGAAAGATCGACAATAGCAAGCTGATCAGGATGCTGAGTATGATGCAGGTAACGATGGGAAAATAAAACGCAGTGTGTTCGCGCTCGATCCGGATGTCGCCGGGCAATCGTCCCAGCCACTTTGGCATAAATCCACCCCACATCATCAGCCCAACCAGCGCGATGAGCACACCAATGATGGCGACGAATTTGCCCATCTCGCGCATTATTCAAAAAGTTGCGCGAATCGAGCGGAGGCACAAGCTTGAGAGGGAATGCCCGTACAATTTCGAGATTATTACGAGACACTCGGTGTGCCGAAGACGGCGACAGAAGACGAGATTCGCAGCGCTTTTCGCAAGCTGGCGCGCAAACATCACCCTGACGTCGCCAAGGACAAGAAGGCCGCCGAAGAGAAATTCAAGGAGATCAACGAAGCGTACGAGGTCCTAGGCGACCC
Organism: Verrucomicrobiota bacterium; assembly: GCA_003221375.1. GTDB lineage: Bacteria > Verrucomicrobiota > Verrucomicrobiia > Chthoniobacterales > UBA10450 > Udaeobacter. Next base: position 1,776 of record QHRI01000073.1, on the reverse strand, counting down.
AGGGAAACGGAAAAAGTACGATCAACTCGGCGCGGATTGGAATCAGCCGGGCGGTTTCCAGCCGCCGCCACAATGGGGCCCACAACCGACTGAAGGCGGATATTATCAATGGGGCGGCGACGGCGGTGGCGTGCAATTTGAGTTCGGTGGGACCGGATTCAGCGACTTCTTCGAGGCGTTTTTCGGTGGCGGCCGCGGCCGCTCGGCATTTGGCGGATTTGGCGGACGTCAGGCAACGGCCGAGCGCGGGGCCGATGTCGAAGCCGATATCATGGTCACTTTGGAAGAGGCGCTGAACGGATCGACGCGAACGGTCTCGCTGCGCCGGGCAGGGTCGAACAAAGTTGAAAATTATCAGGTAAAAATCCCGCGTGGCGTTCGCGAGGGCCAGCGAATCCGTCTGGCTGGCCAGGGCGAAGCCGGCGCGCGCGGAGGGAAAAGCGGTGACTTGTTCCTGCGTGTCAGACTTGCGCGGCATCCAGATTTTTCAGTTGAGGGCAGCGATTTGATTCATGAGGTGAAGATCGAACCGTGGCGGGCAGTGCTTGGCGGCGAATTGCTCATCCCTACCCTCGAAGGAAAAGTGCGTCTGAAAATTCCACCAGGCACGCAGGGCGGTCAGCGGTTTCGGCTGCGAGAACGAGGTTTGCCAGGGGTCTCAGGAAAGCGCGGCGATCTTTACGTTGAAGTTCAGATCAACCTGCCGAAGAAATTGAGCGAACGAGAGCGCGAGATCTGGACCGAGCTGGCGAAACTGCACGGGGGATAACATTGTCATGTGGAGTGAAGACTCCCGCTGCTGCGGGATTGAGATTATCTTTTCGGCTCGACGTAATCTGGAGCAACAATTAGAGATTCCTCGACTTCGCTCGGAATGACATATCTATGAAAATTTCTCTTGGCTCAGATCACGCCGGTTTTCGTTACAAGGAAAAAGTTAAAGAACTGCTCATCTCGCTTGGCCACGAAGTAAAAGACTTAGGCACATTCAGCGAAGACCCGGTTGATTATCCACTTTTCATTCGCCCGGCGGCAGAAGCGGTTGCTAGCGGCGAGTGCGAGCGCGGCATCGTGTTCGGCGGTTCGGGGAACGGCGAAGCTATGGTGGCCAATAAAGTTCACGGCGTGCGATGCGCCCTTTGCTGGAGCGAAGAATCGGCGAGTCTCTCGCGCCAACATAACGACGCCAATGTGCTTTCCATGGGCGAGCGCCTGATTTCGGAAGATCTGGCGCTAAAGATTGTGCGGATCTGGTTGGAAACAGATTTTGACGGCGGCCGGCACGAACGGCGCGTGGCAATGTTAAACGCAATGTGATTTCTCGTTAACACCTCGCTTCAGCGAGGTGATTTGCAGTGCGTACAACCCAAACCGCTTTAGCGGTTTTTAAACGCATTAAGAAACTGCTAAAGCAGTTCGTTGCTGTCTGTCGACATTCGCATCCCGCTAAAACAGGGGTGTTAATGACAATCCCGTGTTTTCAGCACAGCCACGTCAAGTAAGTCGATCAACACACACCGCGATCAGGAACACGGCACTTACAAACGCGTTGCTTTGGAAAAAAGCGCGGTTGATTCCGGTCAGATCGCGTTTCTCTGTCTTGTGTTCGTAAAAAAGAGCGGCTGCGATCAACGGCGTCGACCAGTAATAAACCGGGCCGAGCTGGGCCACTACGCCGAAAGCAACGAGCGCCACAAATGTGACAAGATGCAATAACTGCGCCAGGCGAAGGCTTCGCGCGATTCCAAGTTTCACGACAAGCGATCGAATACCTTC
>QHRI01000072.1 GCA_003221375.1 Verrucomicrobiota bacterium | reverse complement strand
ACGATGGAGATATCGCCAAAATAATCGTTCGTAAACCATCCAAGATAGGCGCTATTTTTCAGTGCGGGCGCGGGCGATGCGGCTGGTTTGGAATAATCGAAGCCTAGTATCGTACCGACGGCAGCAGGATCGGAAAAAACTTTCTTAAATAACGCGATCCAGTCTTGGCTCGGTTTGCCATACAGCGCCATGTCCAAGAACGTTGTCCCCAGGGCTTCCGCCATACCAATGGGGTACGCGTTGGTAAGAACGACGATGCCCAATTGCTCATCGGGCACGAGATTTACGTGAGTCGCTGCGCCCAAGGCGAACGCGCCTGAATGATTCAATCGGAGCCGCCCTTCCTGATCATAGCTGACATTCCATCCCAATCCGTAAAAACTCGGCAGTCTTGTCGCGGGATTGAAACCGATCAGGATTTGGGGGTGATGTGTTTCGGCCAACGCTTTTTCATCAACGATTTGTTCGCCGTCAAATTTTCCGTTCGCAAGCTGCAGACGCATCCATTTCGTTAAATCATTCACCGAAGAGCTCACGCCGCCGGCAGGCGATTCCGTGTCCGGATCGCGTTTGAATTTTTGCACCCATTTGCCATCTACCAGCACATGCCCCAGGGCTTTGTTCCTGCGCGCGACGAAATCCGCATAACGCGAGCTGCTAGAAGTCATGCCGAGCGGTTTATACAATTTCTGCTCGGCTGCGGTTTCCCAGTCCAACCCATACGCCTTAGCAGCTGCGATGCCGCCCTCGGTCATACCAAAATTCGTGTAGGCGTAGTGTGAACGAAAACTGCTATCGGGATGTTGATAGCGCAGGCGATATAAAATTTCCGCGCGTGTAAACTCCAGATCTTCGAGCAAATCGCCTGCGTGCGCGGGCAAGCCGCTGCGGTGCGCATACATGTCGCGGATGGCAATTTCGCGTGTAACCCATGGATCGAACATCTCGAATGTGGGATCGAGAACACTCAGTTTTGAGTCCCAGGTGATTTTTCCTTCACCGACGAGCTCAGCAACCACTGTCGAGCCAATCGATTTGGACAGCGACGCCAGCTGAAACACCGTGTCCGCATCAACAGGCGCCTTGGTATTCACATCGCGAACGCCGAAACCTTTGGTGTACACAACCTTGTCTTGAAACACTACCGCGATCGCAAGCCCTGGCAGTGCATTTTCGTTGATTTGCTTTTCCGCAAGTTTTTCGAGTTCCTGGACCGCGTGCGTCACTTGCTCGGAAGTGACGTGAGATTTTTCCTGCGCGTTCATGCAAAACGGCGCCACCAGAATCAGCGCTAATGTTTGAGCTGAAAAGATTGAACGATTGATCCGCATACGAATCTCCTTATGCCTCAAAAAGTGACAGCTGCCCAGCCCGTCGTTCCTTGCAGTTTGGTGATTTGAAATTCTTTGGAGGCTTGCTCGCGAATCTTTTCGGAGTTGGAATTGGAGATTCGGCGTTTCCGAGCTACAGACCGACAGGATGCCTCGCGTCGAATCCGCGTGGCGGACGATAAATCGTTTGCCAGCGCGGCGCCCATTTGCCTGCGTAACGGTCGAACGGCGTTGTATCGAGTCGCAAACCGGCGATCACAGCGAACGTGTGGCCCTCTCGTGCGTAGATGGTGATCCATCTGCCTGGGCCGCGATCCCCGTAGCTGCGAAACTCAGTTGAGCTCATCGGCGAGCTGATCAAGCCGGCCGCGCCGAGCGCATAAGAGATCGTTCCGGAACAATCGTAGCCGCGGTCGTCGAACGATTTGTGACCGCCACCGTACCGGTATCGCTTGTGACGAAGTTGATTTGCTGCCCAGATCGCGCGTTTTACTGCGAGTGGCGCGGCCTTTGGCGCAGCTGCTTTGCCGAAGCGAAGACGCGCAGTATTTCCAGACACAACAGGTCCAGAGTTTGGAAAAAGATCGCCTATTGCTGATGGAACGACCCAGGCGAAAACAGCGATACCGAGCAGAATTCGATGACTAACCGGACAGATAACTTCCCTCCGGCATCGTGTCGTATGCCAAAAACTCCGCGGATGAAAAGAAAAAAATTAGCGGAGCCCGAATTTAGTATGACTAAAAGTCGGCAGGCCCGGATGTGGAGATGTAAAAAAGTGGCGACCGGCGGTTCGCCCTTTGCGCCCTTGCGAATTCCGCCGGTCAACCAACCGAAAGAGCATAACAACCCCGGCTGTGAATCAGCGGGAGTAGGTTTGGATCAGCCTGCGTCTGCGTAGCCGTGGTCTTGCTCGTAAGCCCGAATTGCTCGGCGTGTCTGAGGCCCTAAAACTCCATCAATTGATCCATGATAATAGCCGGCACGGGCGAGTCGACGCTGAAGCTCGGTTACTTTCGAATGAGTAGGAGTGCTGTATTGGCTGTTATTGCCGTAACCATATCCATAGCCGTTACCGTACCCGTAATTACCGTATCCGGAGCCTTCATACCCATACGGATAGCCGTAGCCATATCCGTACGGGTACCCGTATCCATAATATCCATATGGGTACCCCCATCCCCAGGGGTACCCCCATCCCCAGGAAGGACCCCATCCCCAGCCCCACCATCCGGGAAAGCCGAAACTACCGATAAAAATAACATCGTTGTGATGATGCCAATTGCCATTCCAGTTGTTCCAATTGTGGCCATTCCAGTTGCGACCGCTCCAATTGCGTCCATTCCAATTTTGGCCGTTCCAAGTCCTTCCGTTCCAAGTCCGTCCATTCCAATTTTGGCCGCTCCAAGTCCGGCCGCCCCAAGCGCCCATTCCGGGGCGCCCAGGCGAGGCGAAATTACGACCCCCACTAAAATGGCCACCGCCACTGAAATGACCACTACTGCCGCCATGCGGTGCAGCTGTGACTAACCGGGGAGCCAGTGTTACGGCAAGAAAGCAACTCAAGGAAAGAAGAAGTTTCGAATGATTCATAGTAGGTGGGGTTTCTAACCATTAGACACCGCAGGCGCCGAAAAGTCTCGTTTTTTTACGGGGGCACAAGAATAAATCGCATTGACCTGAGCGCTCTTGAACGGGACGAGAGCAGAGTTTTGCGCTGATTCTCGCTCGCCAGCACTCGGCCACAGTGATTATCATTGCCCCCTGCTAATGAAGATAATGCGATATGTTGCACTCCTTCTATTGCCGATATGCGCCTGGCAAACACTTCGCGCCGCTTTGCCGGCACACAGTGTGAGTCCGTCGCGGCAATTCGTCATTTACGGGGCGGATGCGGCGCTGCGCGGGACGATTTCAGAACTGGCGGAGCAGACCAAAGCTAATCTTCTCGCGCTTTTGCGCCAGCGCGACGGGTGGAAGACGGCCATCATAATCAACTTGCAACCGCAACAGGCAAATCTCCCCGAAATTCCGCCAGCCGACTTGAGAGTGAGCCAGACAGGCTTTGGCGTGAAGCTGCAACTCGATTTGACCGTTGGCCAAAATCTGGACGGTTCATTAATCGAGCGCCAGTTGCTTCGCGCTATTCTGCTTGAGATTATTTATCGACACGAGGGCAACCTCGCACCCGGAACGATCCTCGTTGGGCCGCCAGATTGGCTGGTGCAAGGTGCGCTGGCGCTGACGCCAGGACGAAACCGGGAGACTTTAATCCGGGCGCTTTCAATAACCGACAAGAGAAAGTCGCTGGAGGAATTTCTCGGCCAGCGATTCGATCTCCTCGATTCCGCCGGACGCATGCTTTACCGAGCCTATTCCGTCGCGTTTGTGCAATTGCTCCTGGATGAGGGTGGTGGTCACGCGCGCCTGGCGCAGTACGTATCCAATATTTCACATGCGTCGAACGATCCCATCGCCGATTTGAAGGTCTCGTTTCCGCCGTTGCGCGAGGAAATGGAAAGGAAATGGCAATCGATGGTGGCTCGACTGAGCGAGCATCAAACTTACCAGTTCCTGACGTTTGCCGAAAGCGAACGACGTCTTGACGAATTGTTGCAGCTTAAGGTTTCAGATGGTTCACGCAATCGGGGGCGGTCACAACCAAATGAGCCAGGAGTTATTGTTGCTCATCGCAAGCGCGCATCCAGTCTTGCGCCCGGTGGCGCGTGAGTATCAGCAAATTGCGGCGCGGCTCGCGCGCGGGAAGCGAAGAGGGATCGCAAAGCGGCTGGCGCGCCTGAATTTTACTCGCAGGGATCTTGCCACTCGAATGGGCGAGATCGATGATTACATGAACTGGTTCGAAGCCACACAGATGGACAGCCAGAGCGGCGCCTTTAACGCTTATCTCAAGGCGGCAAATCAATCGCAGGTCTCCGCGCCGAGGCGACGCGATCCGCTTTCAGTATATCTCGATGCGTTGGAAGACCAGGTCGAGACTTCCGCAGTGGAGTGACGGAGTGATGAACTAGTGGAGTGAGGAGAAATGCAATTATCAACGCTTCAATATTCCACTGATTGCGCCGCAGTTGCCGTTCCGAGTTTGGCGGTTATGCTTGGAAGCGCGTTTCAGACGCGCCTTTTCATCCCATGCAAAAAATTGGATTTGCCGAAGCGCTTGATTCCATTGTAAGAACCACCATCCGGCATGTGAGCGGGCCCGAGCTACTAGAGGGAGTGCGGCACTACGCGCTAAAGGAGTTTGGACCGATGGTCATGACCGTTTTCGATAGCTGGGGCATTCACACATCGGAGGACATTGGAAACATGGTTTTTAACCTGATCGGCGCCGGGATATTCGGAAAAACCGAGGAAGATTCGATCGAAGATTTCAGGAACGTGTATGACTTCGAAGAGGTTTTCGTGAAGCCGTTCGCGCCGGAGAAACCAACGGCGACGAGGTCGCGGGCAGAATTGCCGGTGCCCAAGCCTACTGCGTCGAGAAAGTGATCGGCAGTCACTGATCACCGACGCAGCCGCCGTCACTTCAATGGCTCGCATACCACTGGCAAAGTTTTGCTCATCAGTTCTATTATTTATGATGGTTAATCTGAAAGCGACGTCGGCTGAGCCTTCGGCCGTAATCACGTTTCCGCCGAGCTCGGCGCACAAATGGATTTTGCCTAACGGGCTGACGATCATTGTGCAGGAAGATCACAGCGCTCCCGTAGCCAGCGTGCAGGCATGGTGTGCCACGGGAAGTATCGACGAGGACCAGCATCTTGGAGCGGGTTTGTCCCACATTCTCGAGCACATGCTCTTCAAGGGAACGAAGACACGCGATAAAAATGAGATCGCGCAAAAAATCCAGGACGTCGGTGGTTACATCAATGCTTACACATCCTTCGATCGCACGGTTTTTTGGATCGACGTACCGAAGGACGGCGTTGCGACAGCGCTCGACATCTTGTCCGATGCAACGATGAATTCGACTTTGCCGTCGGAGGAATACCAGAAAGAACAGGAAGTGATCCGGCGCGAGTTCGCCATGGGAATGGATGATCCTGATCGCATGGCCGGGCTGCTCCTTTTTTCGACCGCATATCAGGTGCATCCCTATCGCTTCCCGGTCATCGGCGAAATCGAAATCTATAACCAGCTCACCCAGGAGCAGGTGATGCAGTATTACAAAACCCGCTACGTCCCGAACAATCTCACCTTCATCATAGTCGGCGATGTCGATGCGGAAAAGGTGCACCAACAACTCACTAACTTGTTCAAGCCGTATCCGGAGAAATCACTTCAGCCGGTATTCGTTCCGGCGGAACCGCCGCAACTTGGCCGGCGCGAAGCGCACCAGGAATTCGCCACGGAGCTGACGCATCTCTCATTGGCGTGGCACATCCCGGCGGTTACGAACCCGGATGTACCCGCCCTTGATCTGCTCTCAACGATTCTCGGTGAAGGGCGCAGCTCGCGTCTATACCGACGCGTTCGCGAAGATGCTGGTCTCGCGTTTGGGATATCTGCGTTCTCCTACACGCCAGGCGATCCCGGTCTGTTCGGCATTGATGCCACGGTCGATCCGAAGAAACGCGAAGCCGCTGAGCAACTCGCTCTGCGCATTGTTGACGAGGTGAAACACGCCGGGGTCACCGCGGATGAACTCGCCAAGGCAAAAAAAATCACGCTCAGTCATCATTTCGGCGCTCTAACGACCATGCGGGGCCAGGCCTCTGACATCGGCTCCAACTGGCTGCTGACACACAACCTGAATTTCAGTCGCGATTATCTTGAGGCTGTGCAGAAAATATCGGTCGACGATATCAAGCGCGTCGCCGCACAGTATCTGACTGAAAACAATCTGACAGTCATTTCAATGAATCCAAAGGGTTCGCTCGGGACTAAAACCGAGGGTCCGAATGCAGTCGCCGCCGGTGAGATCCAGAAATTTGAATTATCGAACGGATTGCGGCTTTTGGTTCGGGAGGATCCGCGGCTGCCCCTCGTGGCGATGGGCGCGGCTTTTCGCGGCGGCCTGCTCGCGGAGAATCCGCAGGACAACGGCATCACGCATTTGATGGCAAAAGTGCTGCTGAAAGGTACCAAGACGCGCACAGCTGAACAAATCGCCAATGAGATCGAGGCAGTAGGCGGTTCGATTTCCAGCGAGTCAGGCAATAACAGCTTTGGCGTGTCGCTCGATGTGATGAAGCCCGACCTGAAACTCGGCGTGGATTTGCTCTCGGACGTCTTGCTCAACGCCACAATGCCGGAAAAAGCGATCGCCCGTGAAAAAGAAATCCAGATCGCCGCGATCCAGCAGGAGAATGAACAGTTGACGGCAGTCGCACGCAACATCCTGCGGCAGGCGCTTTTCCCGCAGCATCCTTACGCGCTGCGAGGCACTGGTTCGGTCGAATCCATTAAGGGTCTAACCCAAAGAGATTTGGTCGAATTTCGCGATCGTCACGTGGTCGCGACAAACGGCGTGATCTACGTCTTTGGCGACGTGAAAGCGGCGGAGGTAAAGCAGCTTGTTGAGCAGGCACTGGACAAGATGAAACCCGGCACGCTGGCCCTGACGGACGCCAAGCCATCCACGCCGCTGGGTAAACCGGAGACCGTTGAAAGCCGCAAAGACAAGGCGCAAGGCGTGATCATGGTCGGGTTCCGCGGCGCGAGTTTGGCGAGCCCGGATCGTTACGCCTTGGAACTGATCGATGAAGCAAGCAGCGATCTCGGGTCGCGTTTCTTTGTTCGCATTCGTGACCCAGGTTGGGCTTACTACGTAGGGGCAAGCCAAATGCAGGGCCTGGTACCAGGTTTGTTCGCGTTCTATCTCGGCACCGATCCTCAGAAAATCGACAGAGTGAAAGCGGCTTTGCTCGATGAAATCCACAAGCTCGCTAACGAGGGCCTAACGCCTGCAGAATTAGCCCGAGCGAAACAAAAATTGATTGGCCAACAGGAGATCGCCAATCAAAGCAACGATGCTTTTGGTTATCATTGCGCGCTCGACGAGCTAT
>QHRI01000071.1 GCA_003221375.1 Verrucomicrobiota bacterium | reverse complement strand
CAAAAATACGATACGTTTCATGCTATTCCTTCCATTTTCTTGTAATCATTAAACCTCGAGCGCGTCTGGCGGGTTGCGATGTTTATGGTCAGCCTTGCTGTTGGCGGACAGCTTCGAACAACACAATGCCGACAGCCGTAGCGAGATTCAGGCTGCGGGTTCCATGCATTGGAATGCAAATGCAGCGGTCTTTATTTGCTGCAAGCAAACTCTCCGGGAGACCTTTTGTTTCAGGACCAAACACGAGAAAATCATTGGGCTGAAATCTTCCCTCGTAATAAGGGCGTTTGCTCTTTGTCGTTAGAAAAAAATAATTCGCATCTGGCAACTGCGACTCTCGCAAGGCCTCGAAGGAGTCCCACAGTTTCAGGCTTACTTCATTCCAATAGTCGAGACCTGCTCTTTTCAATTTTCGATCATCGAGCGAAAAGCCAAGCGGACGAACCAAATGCAGAGTCGATTGTGTGGCCAAACACAGCCGACCGATGTTGCCTGTGTTTGGCGGAATCTCTGGCCGAACCAGGACAACGTTAAACACGATTTTCTAATCTAATCGGGCGCGTTGTCATTCTGAGTGAAGCGAAGAACCCCTAAACATTTTGTTGGGCATCACCAATGCAACAACCACAGCTGTTTCCCTTCGCTCAACATGACAGGAAGGAATGCCTGGATTCCATCCGCGTAATCGGCGTATCCGCGGTTCAGATTTTGCTCGCGACAAATTTTTCCAACTTCACCACATCCGCGGCGAACTTTCGAATTCCTTCGCCCGTTTTCTCGTAGGCCATCGCATTGTCGTTCAACATCCAGCGGAACGTCTTTTCGTCCAACTGCAATCTATCGACTTTCGCGGCTTTCGCTTTCTCCGGCGTGAGCTTCCGCTCGATTGGCTCCATTGATTTCGAAAGCTCTTCCATCAATTCCGGGCTAATCGTCAGGCAATCGCATCCCGCCAGTTCCAGAATCTGTCCAACATTCCGGAAGCTGGCGCCCATTACTTCGGTCGGGATATCAAACTTCTTGTAATACGTATAAATCTCAGCAACCGACTGCACTCCTGGATCTTCTGCGCCAGTATAGTCGCGCTTCATCTCCTTTTTGTACCAATCGTAAATCCGCCCCACGAATGGTGAGATAAGCTGCACTTTCGCTTCCGCTGCGCGGACCGCCTGCGGCAACGAAAACATCAGTGTCAAATTGCAGCGGATTCCCTCTCTTTGCAGCTGCTCCGCGGCTTTCAATCCTTCCCAAGTCGACGCGATTTTGATCAACACGCGCTCGCGCGGAATTTTTCGATCCTCGTAAAGTTTGATCAACCGCCGCGCTTTATTGATCGAGCCCTCGACATCGTATGACAAGCGCGCGTCGGTCTCGGTCGATACGCGTCCCGGCACAATCTCAAGAATATCCGTGCCGAACTGTACAAGTAGATGATCGCAGATGTCTTCGATCTGTTCTTGTCCCTTCAGACCTGATTTCTTTCGATCAGCGATTACCTCTTCAACTAGATGCGCGTATTCCGGTTTTTGCGTGGCGGCATAAACCAGACTCGGATTTGTCGTTGCGTCCTGCGGCTTGAATTCCTTCATGGACTCGAAGTCCGCGGTGTCAGCGACAACTTTGGTAAACTTCTTCAGTTGCTCGAGCTGATTCAGTTTCGCTCCAGTCTTTTTGTCTTCAGCAATAGCAGTGCTCATAATAAATTCTCCTTTTGGACTTGGTCTGAACGTACGCCTCGATCAAAAGATCGACAACGACAAAGTCTCAGCTGTCATTCCGAGCGAAGTCGAGAATGGAGCGGCTGGGGAAGCCGAGACATAGACGGAAAGGCCAGAAGGCTGAGCGAGCGGGCGATGAGCGAATCAAACCCCGTAGTAAATCCCCAGGCAGCTCCGCGGGGTCCTTCGACTTCGTCAGGAGGACAGTGGTTACGCAGAAACCGCGGGTCGCGCTTCGCCCATGCGTTTTGAACCAAGCGCGGCTTTGACAAAATTGTTTCCGAGTTCCCACATCGGTCCCGGGAATTTACGGCATTCGGTGAGAACGTCATCGAATGCGTTGACGAACATGTCGACTTCTTTTTCCCCGATGATGAGCGGCGGTAGAATTTTCATCACGTCCATGGCATGACCGGCCACCTGCGTAAGGATGCGATGTTTGCTCAGCATTTGAGTCACGACCATTTGCGCAAAGAGCACCTTGTCGATCTTGTGCAACAGCTTCCACGCCATCTTCAGTTTGAACTCGTGCGGCTCATGAAACTCGATCCCGACCATGAGCCCTCTGCCGCGAACTTCTTTGATGAACGAGTGTTTGGCACGCAATGCGTCGACCTTTTCCATCAGCAACGCGCCCATTTTCGCGGAATTCGCAACTAACTTTTCGCTGTCGATCACTTCCAACGCAGCAAGTCCGCATGCCATCGCCAGATTATTGCGGCCGAATGTCGTCGAATGCACAACACAACGGTCCATTCGCGAAAAAGTCTTCTGATAAATCTCGCGACGGGTCACGATCGCACCGCACGGCACGTAACCGCCGCTCAATGTTTTTGCCAGCGTGATGATATCCGGCTCCAGATTCCAATGCTGAAATCCAAACATTTTTCCAGTGCGCCCAAGTCCGGTTTGCACTTCGTCAGAGATCAGCAGCGTGCCGTATTTCCGACAGAGCTCCTGTGCGCGGATAAAGAAATCTGTCTTGGAAGTTTGACAGCCTTTCCCCTGAACTGTTTCGATGACCAACGCTGCCACGTCACGCGAGCCCAACTGACGATCCAGCGCTTCGATATCATCCAGGGGCACTCGCGCGTCGAATCCTTCCATCAGGGGTCCGAAGCCTTCAGTGAAACTTTCGCATCCCATCAATGATAACGAACCGAGACTCAGGCCATGAAATGCACTTGCGAGTGAAACCGCCCGCTTACGCCCTGTGGCAGCGCGCGCAAACTTCAACGCGCCTTCCATCGCTTCAGTTCCAGAATTACAGAAGAACACAGCGTTCAGATGCGACGGAGTTCGTTTCGTCAACGCCTCCGCGAGCAACCCGCTCAAGAGTGAGCAATCCATCTGCACCATGTTTGGCAGATCGAGATCGAGAACATCGCGAATCGCCTGTTTCACTACCGGATGATTACGCCCGATGTTGAACACGCTATAGCCGCTCAAAAAATCCAGGTACGGCTGATTATCCATGTCGTAGAGGTACGCGCCCTCGGCTCGCGCATACACCTTGTCGAA
>QHRI01000070.1 GCA_003221375.1 Verrucomicrobiota bacterium | reverse complement strand
CCTTAACCGAGAGTCGTCTCTCAGTTTTGATCTCGAAATCCAGAAAGTAGATAGGAATCGCCATCAGTCCAAGAAGCACACAAACGATCAGATGTTTGCGCCAGATAGCCGTCATAAAGCTGCTAAACACCTCTGGCTTTGAGAACGTGGCCAATGGAACCGACCCACTTCTCAACAACGCCAGCGGCAGTTACAACGATGCTGTCGGCACCTTCGCCCTCTTACACAATATTGGTGGATCCTCCAACAAGGTGTTTGGCAACGCCGCGCTTTCACAAAATCGTTACGCCGGTGACAACACGGCCATTGGTGATTTCACGCTCGCAAACAACGACATGACCGAAAACAACGCAGCGTACTTCAACACTGCTGTTGGCGCCTAGGCGCTCTTTTCTAATACTGATGGCAATTCAAATAGATGGTGGCGAGAATACCGCCATAGGCTACGGTGCGCTATTGAACAACACCAGTGGCAGCCTGAACACAGACATAGGCGGCTATGCCGGCACCAACGTCTTCACAGCTAGTAATGTCACCTGTGTCGGCGCTGAAGTGACCGGCGAGTATGTGAATAACACGACCTGGATCGGCGGTGTCTTTGGCGTCACTACGCAGAGTGGCACGACGATGCCAGTGGTCGTGTCAGACACAGGTCAGCTTGGGACGCTGGCGTCGTCAGAACGGTTCAAAAAGGACATTGCCACCATGGAGAAAGCCAGCGAGACAATCCTGACTTAGACCCGTCACTTTCCACTATAAGGGTGACACCAAGGAAACACCGCAATTTGGTTTGGTCGCTGAGGAAGTCGCAAAGATGAATCCCGCGCTGGTGCTGCCTGATAAAGAAGGAAGCCCGTACGCGGGCCGCTACGATGCAGTGAACGCGATGTTGCTCAATGAATTTCTCAAAGAGCCGCAAGAACGAAGAACAGGAGGCGACGATAGCGCTCCTGCAAAGTCAAATTGAAGCGCTTACCGCAGGCCTGCAAAAAATGAATGCCCGGCTTGAAGCGATCAAACCTGCGCCGCAAGTGGTCAACAATCCCTAGAGCCGGCTGGCATGATATTTTAGTAAGCTTTGTCGCGCGGACCAAGCAGATCCAGCCGCCAGTTGTGTTCCGGGCAATCTGGCGTTGCAGCGTAGCAACTATTGTGAAAGGGAACCTAACTCAGAGCACCTTCAATTCTCCAGCGTGCTGATGTTTTCCAATCACGTTACCAGCGTCATCATAAACGCAAATCATTGCGCCATGTGAGCGGTTCAACCAGGAGTAAGTTCGCCACCTACTCAATCTCCGCGGTGATCTTACCGTTGACGTCCTTCAATGTGACTGTGTCAACGCCTGCCAGTTTTACTTTCTTGAAGGTTACCGAGAGCCCCTCGTCATCTACGAGGTTGAAATCCCAGGTTTCCGATTTGGCGTCACTCTTGAAGCGCACGCGGATCTTTTTCCCAGCAGCCAGCACTTCTCCGTTGAGAAGAAGATTTGCGTCCCAATCCTTGTTGCCAGAGGAAGTGATATAGAGGCCTTCAAAGCTTCGCCCGGTCTGGTTCACCAGGGTGAAGTCGAGATCGGACGCGAATGCGTTTGCGACGCTTAGGACGAGAATAAAAAGAAAGCAGCGAAATTTCATAAGTGCCGGCTAGTGCTTCTTCTTCTTGTGAGAGGTGGTATTTTTGTAAACCGTGTTACCGTACTGGTCTTTCACCTTCGTTGTTTTGAACACCTTGTTGCCTTTGGTCTTCTTGCTTATTGATTCGTAATAGCGCGGTTGGCGGTAGATTTTAGGCTCATTGAAGTAAGGATCGAAACTGCCCGGATAGGGGTGATCTTCCACGTACACGACCGGTTCATCCGGGGCGAGCAAAACATCGCCCAGTTCAGCACAGCCCGTGACAAGAAAAGCCACGACTGCCAGTATTGGGAGCGAACGAAAAATCACCCTCATCGTGTAGCAGGATCGTTTGACCGGGTCAAAGGAAATTAGGCCTCCGCAAGATTGCTGATCATTCGCGACTGAATCTCTTCCCGTCAATGGAGCAGGCTCGGTAGTTGTACGTTTCCTTCTCGACCCATTCAAGCGTCATGGAGCGGACGAAACCATTGGTAGACATCACAAATAATTTGAGTTCATCAAGTATGGTATCTGGCGGGGCCCAAATGCCACGTTCCACACTTACTTTCGGTCCTGAATATGAAGACTGGAAGAACGGCCCCGTTGTTATGCCCGAGTCGTATCTCTCGATCTTGTGCTCATAGGTGAGATCGTCATTGAACTTCCAAGTTTCCTTCATGGTAGAGAGCCAGCTGCCGACGTTGCCTTGCTGCTCCCCGCGTATCCAACTACCTGTCACACGCGATCCGTTTGTCATGACGCAATCGGCGGAGCCCTCTGCGTTTTGACAGAGCACGGTTGAAGTATATAACTCTGCCTGCGCTGTCGTGAATCCAAGTTCTTTCTCAAGCGCGGACGTGAACGCGGCGCGCCTCTCCTCTGCTGGGCATTTCTCATGTGCCGAGCGAAGAAGACCGTGGAGTGCCGACAAATCGCGGAAGTTATCCATAGAGCAATAATGCGTTAAACGCCTGCACACTTGCAAGCCGCTATTAACTACCCTTTGAACTCATCCGCTTGGTCGTTCGGGCCGAAATTAGACGGCCAAACCGCTCCCCTTCCGGATTATCGCGGAGTTGGGGCGAGGATGCGGAGTCGGGCGCGGCCTCGGTGTGACTCCAGGCGTAGGAGTAGGTGTTGGCGTAGCGGTAGGAGTCGCGGTCGGACTGGGCGTAGGTGTGGCTGTTGGAGTAGGTGTGGGCGTTGGTGTTGGAATCGGCCCGCTATAAACTTCGAAGCCGGGGCTGCCGTAAATGTTGCCGTAATCGAGCACAAAATAACCATCAGCGAATGCGCCCGGGCTGTCGTAGGGCGTATTCAGATCTCCCCGCGAACCGTTAAAAGCTCGTAACAATTGCAGCGTGACCAGATCGTAAGCGAACACCTGAATCTGGCCGATTATCCAAAGAACATTGTTCGTGAGTGCCGGTGTCACTCCATTAGCAAACAAACGTGGAATGGACTGAAGCGTTGTCCCGGTCGCAGGATCTAGCTCCCAGATCACGCTGTTCCCCGCGGAATAGACGTTACCGGTTGGGCCGATTGCCACGGAGCCACCGTAGCCAACGCCTGCGCCAGTGCGTTGCCACAACAACTCAATATGGAAGTTATCAGTGTAATGGTAGGCCGAGAGCGTCGTGTCTGGGTCGTAATCTTCGAGCACGTAGAACTGCTGGCGCGTTGCGTCGTAGGCAACGGTGCTGCCTCCGCCACCACTAACCCCGCCCGACCAAAAGTGGTTCGCCACGCCAGTCACTTGATCGAAAGCGTAATATTGACCCGGCCCAACGAGGACAATCGAATTGCCGACCACAGTTGGAATGGATTGACCGCCGAACTCGCCAGTCTGCGTCCAAAGCACGAATCCGCTTACCGATCCAAGCGAGACAGCGCTCACTGTTGAGCCGCCATCAGCCACAAATGCTGTGACATTGCCACTGATTGGATCCTGGACAACGGTGGGCATCAACGAAACCAGCCCTTCTGGAATCGGCACCGTGTAGCGAAGCGTACCTGTTATTGCATCCAGCACGTAAAGAGATGAGCTGGAAAGCGTGGACCCGACAAACGTAACGAATCCTCCGCCAACGCCTGGCTGCGACGGAAATACAAAGTTGCCGGTGTAACTCCAGTTAATTGCGCCCGTCGCAAGGTCAAACGAGCTAATCGTCGTCTGCGAATTACCGATCCCCTGCTGGTTTTGCATGGCGTAGATCCTATTTCCAACAATAACCGGTGTGGCATATCCAGTAGGCGACGAAGGTGCTGTCCACGCCAGCGATAGCGCCTGTGGGTTAACTAACGCGCTCGAATTGCCCGTGTGCCAGGCATCATGTTGGTAGTAAGGCCAATCGTCGGCTACGACCGATCGGGCAAACAGGATTGCCCCAGCGACAGCGATTACCCGAATCCGAATCAGCCACCACATATCGAGCGAGGTGTAGTGGTTTCGGTCCGCTTTTGTCAAGACATCTCATATTCTGTTTCAGAACAGAGCTAAAAGAAAGTGCTTCCTTCGCTAAGGGTATGTGGTCGTAAAAGGCCTGTCATCGTCGCTCATCGTGAGGAATCAATCATAGAACGCTATGCAGAGTAAAGAATCTCAATTT
>QHRI01000069.1 GCA_003221375.1 Verrucomicrobiota bacterium | reverse complement strand
CTGCTCACTGTTGGAGTGACAATTATTCTTGCGAGAGACTGGCAGTCGGCTCGGCATTTCAAATTCCTGGGCGGAACTTTATTGATGCTCGCTGTTGTCGCGCTCTGGGGAATCCCGGCCTTGGTTCAAACTCACGGGGAATTCTTTGCGATTGGAATCGGGCGGCATGTGGTCCGTCGGTCGCTCGCCACGATGGAAGGCCACGGCGCGAATTCGTTGGGAATATATGTGCTGCTACTACCGTTCTACTTTGTGACAGTCTTCGTCAGTTTTTTTCCCTGGTCGATCAAATTGCCATGGTTGATCCGCAGATTATGGCGAAATAAAGAGGCCGGGTTCGGCGCCCCCGGCTACAGCGGGGAAATGATCGACAGATATCTTCTGACAGGCATCGGGATCATTTTTGTTATCTTTACGCTGGTTAGCACGAAGCTGCCGCATTACACCTTGCCGGCTTTTCCGCTGCTCGCGCTCCTGCTTGCGCGGCACTGGCGCTGGTACGAAGCCGCAGCGATTAGAAATGGACGCTCCTTCTTTAGAAGCATCGCCGTCGCTACGGCGTCCTTGTGGATTGCAATCGCGGTCGTCGTTCCCCCACTCGTCGCGCAGTTTTTCCCCGCGTATCAGCTTTTCCGGGAATCCCACGCAGATTTGCAACCGAACATGCAATTTGCGTCCGTCGAGTTCGAAGAACCAAGCCTGGTCTGGTATTTTCGCTCTCGTGTGCAGAGCTTTCTGACGCGGCTCAACGAAAAGAGCGCAGTCGATTTCATGTCCAAGCCCGGCCCGCGTTTCGTGATTGTGCCAACTTCACTTGTTCAGACGCTTTTTCCGAATCCTCCCCAAGCCTGGAGATCGTTTTCCACACGCGGCCTCAACCTCGCGAAAGGTAAACAGGTTGATCTCACGCTCGTGTTAAAATCGGAGTGATTCGATGAAGCGTTAAAGCGTTAAGTATAGAATTGCTAAATTCATGGAACCGCTTTAACGCTTCAACGCTCTCCATGATTACCTTCCTCGATGGCAAACTAGTAAGCGCATTGCCGACGCACGCAATCATCGATGTCGGCGGCGTTGGCTACGAAGTTTTCATCCCACTCTCAAGCTACGACCGGCTGCCGGAGCCGGGCCAAGCCATTCGCATTCTAACGCATCTGGCGGTTCGCGAAGATGCGCATCTTCTTTACGGCTTTATGACGCCTGCGGAGCGCGATCTTTTTCGATTGCTCGTAAACAACGTAAGTGGCATTGGGCCGAAGCTCGCGCTGGCGGTGCTCAGCGGAATGAGCGTCAATAATTTCAAGGCTGCGGTTGTGAACTCCGATGTGACGGCACTTTCAAAAATCAGTGGCGTGGGAAAAAAGACAGCTGAGAGAATCGTTTTGGAATTGAAAGACAAGCTGGGCGTCGCGGCGGCGTGGGAAGCAGCCAGCGCGGCGCACGCACCCACGCCGGAGCAGGAACAAGCCAACGAGGCCGTGCTCGCGTTGATCGCTCTTGGTTACAAACAGATCGATGCTCACAAAGCGGTGCGGGACCTTCAGGAGAAAGGCGAAGCGAAATCCGCGGAAGAACTGGTCAAGCTTGCGCTCAAGAAAATAGCGGCGGGAAAATGAATGCTGTCATTCCGAGCGAAGTCGAGGAATCCCGAAGCGAAACCCGAGATGGCTTCCACGGGATCCCTCGACTCCGCTACGCTCCGCTCAAGATGACGGACTAATTGAGCGTTGGACGTTCGCCGTTGAGCGTTGGACGTTTGCTTCATGACGCAAGTGCAGACTCAGGACGAGAGGCTAGCCGCCATCCGCGCTGCTTTCCCAAAGGAAGGCCTTTTCGCAGAAAAGGCCTGGTTGCTCTCACCCGATGCGTTTCCGATCGAGAAGAAATTTTCCAACGAGCTGGAACAACTCGGACATCGGCTATTCGTTTTTCAGCGCGCTTGCAATCAGCTCTACCGGCTTAGCATCAAGGGCAAACAGCCTGCGTGGGTGGCGCGTTATCTCGATGCCGGCAAACCCAAGGATCTGATTGAGTTTTCAAGGCGCAAAGAAATTCGGGACGATTTACCACGGGTGATCCGGCCCGATCTCATTCTAACCGAGAAGGGCTACATCATTGCCGAAATCGATTCCGTGCCAGGTGGAATCGGGCTGACTGGTTGGCTGAATCAGACCTATTCAACATTCGACGGCGAAGTCGTGGGAGGCGCCGATGGAATGTTGGAGGGTTTTCGAACTGTTCTCCCACAAGGTGGCGACATTGTCATCTCGCAAGAGGCCGCGACCTACCGGCCAGAGATGGAATGGATCGCCGCGCGGTTGAATCAGCGGATGCTGGGTGTCTCATCCTCGGGGAATCCCGTTGTAACCGCGGGCGCTGACCGCGGCATTCAACGCACATCTCGTCCAGCCGGGGTCAACGCCCCCGGCTACAGCTGGCGCGTTGTCGTCGCTGAAAATTATGAACCGAGAGATGGACGCGGCGTGTACCGTTTCTTCGAGTTGTTTGATCTGCCAAACATCCCAGGGATCGAGAACACGCTGCGCGCAAATGCCAAAGGGCAAATCACGATCACGCCACCGATCAAGCCGTATCTGGAAGAGAAGATGTGGTTCGCGCTTTTTTGGATGCAGCCGCTGCGTGAGTTTTGGCGACGCGAACTGGGCGAGAAATATTTCGTCAAGCTACAGGAAGTGATTCCCTATTCCTGGCTGCTCGATCCAACGCCCTTGCCACAACATGCGGTCATACCACGCCTGGAGATTCATGACTGGCGCGAAGCAGCGAAGTTCAGTCAGAAAGATCGCGATCTTCTCTTGAAAGTGAGTGGATTTTCGCCGCTTGGATGGGGCAGTCGCGGTGTCACTCTCGGTGCCGACTTGCCGCATGCCGAATGAGAAAAACGAATCAATCGCGCTCTTGAGACATTCGAATCGTCGCCCACGATCATGCAACGCTTTCACAAGGGGAGTTTGTTCGACCATCGATATTGGGATCCCGATTCTGACGAGTTAAAGACACTGAAAGGTCGCGTGCGTCTCTGTCCGTACTATTTCGTCGAGAGCAATCGGGTGAAATTACGCGGCGCACTGGCCACTATTGTTCCAGCCGACAAGAAATTTCTGCATGGGATGAGCGACGCGATTCTGGTTCCGTCGAAAGTCCAGTGATGTCCAGCAATGCGCAATTTAGAGCGTGCAAACGCGCCGGAATTGCGACAGAACGCCCACATGAACATCACCAAAAACCTCGGAATGCTCTTTGCTCGCTATTTATCTAATTCTCAGTGGCCTGATGGGACTGATTGGTTTCAGTCTTGGCATTATCATGCCCATCCTGGCACTGGCTGCCGGCATTTTGATTCTCATCGGTAAATAGCGACGGCTCTCCTAAGTGTGTCCTTCAGGCAGACCTTCAGAGGCACCGATTAGTTCAGTTCCCACCAGTTATATGGTAAGCACGCTTCGTCCGCTTTCTTTGCCGCCCCGGCGGTCTAAGCTTTGCGACGCGTGAAGAACTTCAGCGAACAGTCTGATTCAATTCCGAATGCTTTCACGACAGCGCACCCTGACAAGTTGCCGGCGGTTACGCTGCGCAAAGTGACGTGGCGGCTGATTCCATTTCTCTTTGTGCTTTATGTTATCGCTTGGCTGGACCGGGTGAATGTCGGTTTCGCGGGCTTGCAAATGAATGCTGATCTCGGCTTTAGCTCGACAGTGTTTGGTTTCGGTTCCGGTATTTTCTTTCTCGGTTACTGTCTCTTTGAGATACCGAGTAACATCATTCTCGAGCGAGTCGGAGCGCGGCTCTGGATTGCACGAATCATGGTGACTTGGGGCCTGATTTCTGCGGGTCTGATGATTGTTCGAACTCCTGCGGTGTTCTATCTACTACGATTTCTTCTTGGCGCTGCTGAAGCAGGGTTTTTCCCCGGAGTAATTTATTATTTGAGCCTGTGGTATCCCACTGCCCACCGCGCGAGAGCGATTGCGGCTTTCATGACTGCA
>QHRI01000068.1 GCA_003221375.1 Verrucomicrobiota bacterium | reverse complement strand
TTTGCAGTCTCCGGAATCGTATGACGCTCAATCAAAATATTTTTACCGCGAAACTCATCCTGAGGATCACTCCCTTCCGGGGCATTTCCGTGCGGCTGAATGCCGTAATGGAAATCGAAAATTTCGGCAGCATCACCCAGCGCGTCGTCGATCTCTTTTTTTGTCCAGACATAGAATGCGCCTTCTTTGGTTTCCGGATGGCCGCGGTCGACGCCCGCGGCTACAACTGGGCTGTCGGCATCTTCGGCGGAGAAGAAGCCACCTTCCTTCGATGTCATGTCGCGGGCGACGTAGTCTAGAATGTCGCGCGCCACTGATTCGTATTGCCGATCCCGCGTGATCTGAAACGTGTCTAGATACGCGACAGCAAGTTGCGCCTGATCGTACAGCATCTTTTCGAAATGAGGCACGTGCCAGTAGCGATCGACCGAGTAGCGATGAAAACCTCCGCCGAGATGATCATGCGTCCCGCCCGCAGCCATTTTGCGCAGCGTGAATAGTGCCATTTCGAGCGCTTGTTTGCCTGATTCGTTCTTGGGATCGCGTGCATAAAAGCGCGTTAGGAAATTGATCGTCACTGGTCGCGGAAATTTCGGCGCGTTGCCGAAGCCGCCTTCTTTCGGATCGTAACTGCGATCAATCTGCCGGTAAGCGGCCTCCAGGATCGCTGCATCGATTTTCCCCTCTGCAATTGACGTTGATTGGGATTCACGGAGCGCGTCAACGATCTTGCTGCCTTGTTCGACAATTTTGTCGTGATTTTCCTTCCAAGCCGTCGCAATTCGCTCGAGCACCATTTTGAAAGCCGGCTGACCGTATCGGTCTTCAGGCGGAAAGTAGGTTCCGCCGACGAAGGGCTTCAGGTCAGGCGTCAACCAAACACTCATCGGCCATCCGCCCCCGCCAGTGGTCGCCTGAACAAAGGTCATGTAAACGCGATCAACATCGGGGCGCTCTTCCCGGTCTACTTTGATGTTCACAAACTCGCGATTCATGATCGCGGCGACGTCCTCGTTTTCGAACGATTCATGCGCCATCACGTGGCACCAATGACAGGTGGAATAGCCGACTGAGAGAAAGATCGGTTTGTTTTCCCTACGCGCCCTGGCGAACGCTTCCTCACTCCACGGATACCAATCAACTGGGTTGTGTGCGTGCTGAAGAAGATAAGGCGACTTCTCCTGCGCCAGACGGTTCGTGTGCTCGGGCCGCGCAGGATTGGACTCGGCAAAAGTATCGCTCGACGTCACTAACCACGTTAGCGCGAGAAATCCCCCAAGGAAATGACGAAGCACGAATGTCGGGTGTCGAATTAATGACGATGAAATCTGGCAGCGCTTGTTTCGTAATTCGACCTTAGTTATTCCTTCGTCATTCGTCATTCGGATTTCGTCATTCGATCGTTAACCTTCCTCCAACGACATACAGCATCACATGGATACAACGCATTTCGTCCTTCTTTTTCTCGCCGTTGGACTAATCGCACTTCTTTACTCATCGGTCGGCCACGCCGGTGCGTCCGGTTACATCGCGACGATGACTCTGTTCGGGCTCGCGCCGGGTATCATTCGACCAACGGCGCTCGTGCTTAACATTCTGGTTGCATCGATCGGCACGTTTCAATTCTGGCGAGCGGGTCATTTCTCGTGGAAATTATTCTGGCCGTTCGCGCTGCTTTCCATTCCGGCGGCATACGTCGGCGGCTATCTTCAGCCGTCTGCTTCGGTTCTCAGAATTTTGATCGGAGTTGTGCTGCTTTTTTCCGCCGGGCGGCTGGTGTTTCGACGGAGCGACCCACCGCAAACAGTCCCCCCCTCGCGGCCGGTGGCAATTAGCACAGGAGCGGGTCTTGGCTTTCTCTCCGGTCTAACGGGAACTGGCGGTGGGATATTTCTCACGCCCCTATTGCTGTTTTGTAAGTGGGCGCACATTCGTCAGGCTGCTGCGGTTTCGGCGCTGTTCATTTGGGTGAACTCAATTGCCGGGCTCGTTGGCTACGTTACGAAAGTTCATTCAATTCCTTCATTGGGCCTCGTTCTCGCAGCAGCCGCGATCATTGGCGGCATTATAGGCTCGCATTTGGGTAGCAAACGTTTCGCCGTCCGAGTGATCTCGCTTTTCTTGGCGACAGTCCTTCTTATCGCCGGGACGAAATTGCTTTTCACGAGATGACCTGCATTTCATTAACACCTGGCTTGAGCCAGGTGTCCCGGAGAGGAATACCATCAAACCAGCCGTTTCAACGGCTTCGAGCAGGCTGCGTTGCGTGTGCGAAGCCGTTAAAACAGCTAGTATATCTGCTCGCGTGCAGGGCACCTGCCTAAAGACCGGTGTTAATAAGAACGATGGCTGCGTCGAGGCAAATCGGTCGTCATTACCGGTACGGCGGCACCCGCCTCGGCGGGCATGCTCTGCCGTCGCTACAACAGCTTTAATTTTGGCGCGGTCTCGGGCGACCAGGGATTAGTCTTGTAGTCGGATGCAACAATCTGATCGGCGAATTCGCCCAAGAGCTGACAAAATGCGGCGATATCCAGTCCGTGATGTCGCGGAGCGAACCGCGAGAGGTTCCTCTCGGCCAGCCGGAACAGGCGAACCGCAGGAGACAGGCGCCTGCTATGTCTCGCATGCCGTGGGTATTCGAAGTGTTTCTGAAGATGAACGAAAGCCCCGGCCGCCTGAATCAATCCTTTGAAATAGTCTGCATCGGGTGATTTGGTTTTGAGCCAAAGCTGCTCGAGCACATCATGCGCCTCGTAATAACGTTTTTCATTCCAGCAATGGAAAAACGCGCGATAAAATGGATGTTTCACGATGTCTCTCGGGTCCGGATCGACATCTTCAACAGACAATCCTGCCACGAACTGCGAAATCCTCTCGCCTTTGCTCATGAAGGGCTTAATTTGCTTGCGGCTCAGAGGATGAGCAAACCACCGCGCACCAGTTTTCCCGAGGAACAAGACTGCCCGCCTCACGCGGCAGGCTTCTCGCACGCAGCCCGGCTGTGCCGAGATAAGAAATGACAGCCGTGACCCTGGCCATCTTGCTGGTGGTCATCTCAATTTTGATTTTCTGTTCCGCTCTCTTTTCCGGCGTAGAGACCGCCCTCTTTTCACTTAAGGCACATCAATTGCGCAGCTTGGAAACAAATCATCCAAGACTCACGAAATTCGTGCAATTTTTCAGGGAAAATCCGCGTCGTGTCCTGAATGTGCTACTCCTTGCCGACGGATTGGTAAACGTGGTTCTGGTTGTGTTGTGTCTATTCTTCCTGTGGGAAAGCCCCCTCGCAGTACGCATTCCAGAGTGGGCGACGGCGCTCGTGATCTTCGCGATCGTCG
>QHRI01000074.1 GCA_003221375.1 Verrucomicrobiota bacterium | reverse complement strand
AAGACAGCAAAGAAGAGACAAATAAGCAAAGCTCGCCGCATCACCTGATGAAGCGGGAGAGTGAACCGACTCCAGGTAGATTTTCGTTCCACCGGTGCCGACAATTAGTGGAGTGATCGGGAAAAGTCGAGTCCTTTGTTTGCAAAAAAGGATTGGAATTTTAAGGTCTTACTTCGGTGTCAGCGATGGTGGCCGTAGCTCAATGGTAGAGCCCCAGATTGTGGTTCTGGTTGTTGCGGGTTCGAGTCCCGTCGGCCACCCAGCTCTTTGAACCGTTAGAAGTGAGAGATGATTAGTGAGAAGTCCCTGGGCTCGTATCTACTTCTCATCTCTCACCTCTGACTAATTACATCCGTTAACAGTGCCTGTAGCTCAACTGGATAGAGCTTCTGACTTCGGATCAGAAGGTTGGGGGTTCGAATCCCTCCAGGCACGAATACCTTCGCCATACTGGTGAGATGAGATTATTGATTTGACGCTCTGATAACCCGCGTTCTCGGAGGACAGCGCGTTGCCTCGGCAGCCTGGAACAACTATTGGTGTCTCGAATCGATGAATAGAGAACGGGACGAAAGGTTCATGCGCGCCGCGATTAACGAGGCAAAGAAGGCGCTTGGTCAGACCAGCCCTAATCCGGCGGTTGGTGCGGTTCTCGTTGTTGGCAATCGAATCGTGGCGACGGGGCATCATCGAGGAGCCGGTCGCGATCACGCTGAGGTTGAATGCCTGCGCAGTTTCGCAGCGCCCGTGCCCGCGCGAGCCACCCTCTACGTCACGCTCGAACCGTGCTCCACAGAAGGACGCACTTCTCCATGCACGGATGCAATACTCCAAGCTGGTGTTAGAAACGTTGTTGTCGGCGCGATTGATGTGAATCCGCGTCACTCCGGTAAAGGCATCGTACAATTGCGAAATGCGGGCGTCGGCGTACGAGAAGGTGTGTTGGGCGATGATTGCGCGCAAATTAACGAGGCGTTCAACAAGTGGATTGTCACGGGGCGCCCGTTTGTTATCGCAAAGTGCGGAATGTCTCTCGATGGTCGACTAACGCGACCTGGCGGGGAGTCTAGATGGATCACAGGACGTTCTGCCCGCCGTAACGCACATGAGCTTCGCGCCCAAGTGGACGCAATTCTAGTCGGAACGAACACGGTCCGGGCGGACAATCCCCGGCTGACGGTGCGCGGCGTTCGTGGCGCGCGCCAACCCTGGCGCATTGTGCTGACTCGCTCAGGAAAGCTGCCGCGACGCGCTCACTTATTTTCTGACCAGTTCAGTTCACGAACACTGATTTATCAACGTAAGTCTCTGGCCACAGTGCTTAAAAATCTGGGCCAGCGAGGTATCACCAGTGTACTGATTGAGGGCGGTGGCGATGTGCTAAGTCAGGCGCTGGATGCGCGCGTCATTGATAAAGTGCAACTCTATTTGGGTCCGATCCTGACCGGAGGACCTGTAATCGCGTTTCCCGGACACGGAGCTGACGCTGCTGCGAATGCACTTCGCCTTCGGTGTGTTTCGTACCGACAGATTGGCGAAAGCGTTTCCATCACAGCATATGCAGAGAATTCTGAATCCGAATAAATCGGAAAACTTTCCTTCCCCAGCCCTGTTTAATTTATAGGGAGGAAAAATATGAACTGGAAAAAACTTCTTTTAATCGGATCGGTGGCTGGGTTACTGGCTTTTGTTCCCGTACAGCGTTCTGAGGCTGGAGTATCGGTCGGAATAGGTGTCGGATTTCCGGGTTACTATGGATATTATCCATATGGCTACTACTACCCGTACCGCTATTATCGACCGTATCCGTACTATGGCTATTATCGGCCTTACTATTGGTACGGCGGGCACCGTTATTACCGCCATCACCGGTATCATCACTACTATCGGCGGTAAATAGCTGATGTAGGATCGAGAAATCCAGATCGAGCTGGCTCAAGAGTAATCTTGAGCCAGCTTCTTTTTCAGGAACCTCGTCATGGATAAAAGAAAAAGGCCGACTGCTACTTCTTCCTACTTCTTTGGTTTGGGCGACTCTACCGGTTTGCTCGCCGGAGCTTTGGTTGGTTGGTCGATCTGGAATTCTTTTTTCAGTTCTTGAATCAGTGCCGGCAACTGCTGTTGTCGCTCACTCTCAATTTGTTGTCTCAACCCTCGTTCCACCCTTCGGCGTTCCTGGATATAACGCGATTCAAATTGAGAGCGTTCCTGCGGGCTCAGGTGAAGGCCGGAGTCGCGAAGCGCCGCCTCAGTCTCGCGTCTGATGGTCTCGCGTCGCAAATTCTCTCGTTGGCGCATAACGTTGCGCTCTTCGGGACTCATTCGCAGCCAACGCTCGGCATTGCGTTGGAAGTTTTGGCGCGCCGCCGGGGGCATTGCCATCCATCTGTCGCGCATGCTCGAACCTCCTGGTCCACGAGGAGGTCCGGCCGCTGAGCGCCCGTTTGGCCGGTGCGATTGGGGCTGCGCTTGTGCGGCAGCACAGAACAAAACGAAAGCCGACAAAGCGACGATTGACTTACAAAGTCGGCTTATCCTCCCACACGCTGTTTTCATCCCAGGCGATCAGTTCATCCAGATCGGCTACGACGTCATAATCTTGTGGATCGATTTTTGCCACGACGTCTGAGTCATTTTTGGCCGGCGTCTGCGAGACTGGGTGATGTGTGGCGATAGTCACGCCGATTACGAGGATGACTACAGCAGACGCCGCAGCCAGTCTCCGCCAGCCAAACCAACCGCGCATCCGATCAAAGCGAGTCGCCTTCTGGCGAACGCTTCTTACCACATTCCGCGCAAAGAAGGGTGACAGCGTAGGCTCGGGAACATGGCCGAGAACATCCCACAACTCTTTGTCATCTTCACGATCCATAGTCTCCATTCAATTGAACTATCTGCGGAGGCGGAAGTTGCGCTGGAATGGCGTCCCAAATCACAGTCCGGGAGCTTCAAGGAAGCCCTCGAGTTGCCGGATACGAGTCGGATGTCGCATTTTGCGCAAGGCCTTTGCTTCGATCTGACGGATACGCTCCCGAGTGACCTGGAATTGCCGCCCTACTTCTTCCAAAGTCCGGCTATATCCATCGACCAAGCCAAATCGTTGCTCGAGGACCTGCCTTTCGCGATCAGTGAGCGTCTCCAGCACGTCCTTGATTTTTTCCTTCAACAGGACAATCGCAGTCATGTCGCTCGGATTTTCGGCGCCTCTGTCTTCGATAAAATCGCCAAAATTCGTTTCTTCGCTCTCACCCACCGGAGACTGAAGAGAGATTGGTTGCTGCGCCATCTTGAGCACTGACCGCACTCGATCGACTGGCAGCAACACTTCTTCGGCTACTTCTTCAGGCGAAGGTTCGCGTCCGTATTCCTGCACTAGCTGCTTTTGCACGCGCATGAGCTTATTAATCGTCTCAATCATGTGCACCGGAATGCGAATCGTGCGGGCCTGGTCGGCGATCGAGCGGGTAATGGCTTGCCGAATCCACCACGTCGCGTATGTGGAAAACTTATATCCGCGTCGATACTCGAATTTCTCGACCGCCTTCATCAATCCCATGTTTCCTTCCTGAATCAGGTCAAGGAACGATAGACCGCGATTGGTGTATTTTTTTGCGATCGAGATGACGAGACGAAGATTGGCTTCCACCATTTCGGTTTTTGCCTTGAAAGCCTGGCGCATCCAGCCCTTGAGCGTCTGGTACTCCTTCGCATACTCGGGAAGCGAGAACCACAGCCCTTTTTCCAGCTCGCGGACTTTGCTTTGAAGCTGCAATCGCCTTTTCTTGCTGCGAGGATTCTTGGCCAGCTCAGTTTGCAAATAAAGCGAGGTATGGTGCGCGTCGTCCGCCAGGTGTACAAATTCCTCCGTAACTTTCTGCTTAAGGTAAAAAAGAGGATAAAGCCGTTGCAACGAAGCCATCATTCTTTGCAATGCCCGGAGCTTTTGTGGTCGTTTTTTTAAGGAATTGCGCGACATCTCGTAAAACTGCCGCGTGATCGACGCGCTTAATTGTTCCACCTGTTTGCAGAGGCGGGGGAGATTTTTCATATATCTCTCGCGACTCTCGATTTTCTTGTCGAGGATCACTCGATCGAAACGTTCTCTGCCCTCGATCAGTTTACTGGCCAGATCCAGGTGGGCCTGTGCGACAATGCCAAAACGATTGATGTGCTTCAGCACCATGTCTTCGGCCTCTTCAATGCGTTTGGATATTTCTACTTCCTGTTCCCTGGTCAAAAGCGGGACCTGGCCCATTTGCTTGAGATACATGCGCACCGGGTCGTCCAGAATATCGACCTTGGTTTCGCTTCTCTCTTCCTCTTCCAAATCCTCCTCGGTATCCTTTTTCCCATCCTTGTAGCGATCGACTTCCGACGCCTCGATAATGTCGATCTCCAAGCGACGCAGTCGTGTGAGAATCAGATCCAGTTCATCAGCGTCAGTGATTCCCTCAGGCAACGCCTCGTTTAGGTCGTCAAACGTCAGGTAGCCTTGTTCCTTTGCGAGCTTGATCAGCTCGCGAATGCGGCTCTGTAATTCAATCGTCGAGTACAAACGGGATGCCGCCATTTGCTCTGACGGCTCTGGCAAAGACCCGTTACTATGTTGAGTTAAAGTACGTCTGCGTTTGGCTTTGAGCGCAACTGTTCGCGGTTGTTTCTTGAGTTTCCGACGAAGTTGAAGGGCAACCGGTCTTTTTGATGAGCCACGGCGCTGGCCCTGTTTGAGCCGTTTCGCCGACGACCGTGCGCTGCCTCCCCTGTGTTTCGAATGCCTGGCCAAGATGATGCGATTAATGATTTTGACTAAGACGTTCGATTTGCCGCGCGGCAATGGATCGACAACTAATTGTCGCCCGGGCCGCCAGGCCGGGAAAGCTCGTGGAGCTGCTCCTGTAGGTCAAGGATTTGTTTCTGCAAATTTACGACGTCTCCGGTGCTCAGATTGGGGAGTTTTATTTGGTTTGCGGCGACATCAAGTTGGCGGCGCAAGACGGCTTGGCGAATGCCCAGCCACCATCTTTCGACCATCGCCCCAGCATTAGGCGGCACCCTTTGCAGCAGCCACGAAGAGACCAGTCGCTCCTCCGGTGGGGAGAGCGTGACCATAAAGGCATTAAGTGAGGCGGCCTCGTCCGGGCGCAGGTCGCTTTTGAGAATGCGGACCAGAATTTCTCCATCTGGGACCTGCCCCAAAACCTCGCGCCAATTTTGTCCGCAAAGGAATTCTCTCGCTTTTTTGTCTCGCAACGCCAGAAGGCAAAGCATAGCGATATCGTGGCGCGGCATGGCAGTGGTTTTACGAGTATCATCTGGCCCAGATTGAACGCCTGACCGAAGTGGTTCGCTTCTTTGCTTGGCTACAAGCGATTCAAAGTCCTGAGTGGTGACACCCAGGCGCGCGCTCACTCGGTTCACCACTTCTCCACGCATCAGGGGGTCGCGCACGTGCGAAACCGTCTCGGCCAAACTTCTAGCCAGTTGCATCTTGGCACCCAAGGAGGTCAGATTAACGCCCGCGGTCTCACGCTCGATCCAGTAATCGAAAAAATCTCGCGCGCCCGTAACGCGGCTCTCAAATGCCTCTTTCCCTTCGCGCCGGACTAGCGAGTCGGGATCCTCTCCTGCTGGCATCTCGGCCACTCGTACAATCAAGTCGTTTTGCAGTAACGCATCGAGAGAGCGTTCGGCCGCCTTTCGACCAGCTGCGTCGGCATCGAAGCAAAGAATCACTTCGTTGACGAAGCGTTTCAAAACCCGTGCCTGATTTTCTGTAAACGCGGTTCCCTGCGGCGCAACCACGTTTGTGATTCCTGTCTCAAACAAACTTATCAAATCCAGCTGCCCCTCGCACACAACAGCGCAGTTCGCCTCGATCAACGCACGTTTGGATTTGTGCAGGCCAAAAAGAACGTTGCCCTTTCGGAAAAGCGGCGTCTCTGGAGAATTCAAATATTTCGCCGCTCCCTCCGCATTCTTCAGAAGGCGTCCACTGAAGGCAATTATTTCACCTGTGCGGTAATCATAAATTGGAAATATAATGCGGCCACGAAAGCGATCGTACGCCCTTGAGCTCTCTTCCGGCGGAGTTTCTGCGTCATCCCTTGTTTTTACGAGGCCGCTGGTAATGAGGTCGCGAGCATGGTAGCCCTGCGCGCGTGCCCATTTGCCAAATCCGTCCCACTCATCTGGGGCATAACCAAGCTGCCAATGTTTGGCGATTTCCGCCGTAACCCCGCGCTGTTTTAAGTATTTTCGCGCTGGCTCCCCGACATCTTTTTTCAGCAGATTTTCGTGAAACCATTCGGCAGCATCGGCGTGCAATTTCAGCAGTATCCTGCGCGCCTCATATCGTCGATCTTCATCGGCCGCGGCGCGCTCCTCTATTACCGAAATTCCCACCCGTGCACCCAGCTTGCGAACGGCCGACGGAAAATCGGTATGCTCATAGTCCATGACGAAGCGAAAAACGCTCCCGCCCGCGCCACAGCCAAAACAATGGAAGGTCTGCCGGCTCGGACTGACCATGAACGAAGGCGTTTTCTCCTGATGAAACGGACAGAGCGCCCTGAAATTCGCTCCCGCGCGCTTGAGCGGAAAGTACGAGCCGATCACGTCGACAATATCGTTCGCGGCAGCAATTTGCTCGATCGTTTCCGAAGGGATCGTTGCCATGCGCGCCTGATTATTTTTGCCTCGTTTGGCTTTTGAAGCGATGCCAAACTAACGCAGTGCAAGTCGGTGTCCAAGTGATGAGAAAGCATTTATGGATCGCCGTCGTGTCTTGCTTGGCGACGGCAACGGCACCCGCTCAGGCGAGCGAGGCGATTGACAAAGGCGATGTGGTGGTCGTGCCGCTGCATGGCGAAGTTGCGCCTTCGCTTCTCGCGTTCCTGCGTCGCGCTGTGAAAACAGCCGAGAGCAACGAAGCGTCCGCGATCATTTTCGACATGAATACCTACGGGGGCCGCCTCGATACAGCGACCGACATCGTAAATGTACTTAATCAAACAAAAATCCCGACCTACACATTCATCAACACAAACGCCGGGTCCGCCGGTTCACTTATCGCTCTTGCCACACAACACATCTTCATGGCGCCGGTCAGCGCAATTGGCGCGGCCGCGCCCATCCTCTCTACGGGCGAAGATCTTCCTGCGACGGCAAAAGAGAAAACGATTTCGTATTGGTCGGCGCTCATCCGTGGTTCCGCGACCAAGAGTGGGCACAATCCCGATGTCGCCGAGGCGTTCATGAACAAGGACAAGGAAGTAAAAATCGGCGACCGGATCGTTCACCCGAAAGGAGCGGTACTAACTCTGAATGCCCAGGAAGCGACTGAACGGATCAATGGCAAACCGTTACTCGCAGAGGGCGTCGCCGATTCGGTGGATGATCTCATCAAAAAAGCCGGTCTCAAAGGAAACGAAGTCACGATCGAGCCGACTGGTTTCGAGCAGTTCGCGTTTTGGATCACAGCCCTTGCGCCACTGCTTCTGCTGGGAGGAATCCTCGGTGCGTATCTGGAATTTAAAATTCCTGGCGTGACGTGGCCAGGAGTAATCTCGGTGATTTGTTTCGCGCTCTTTTTCCTTGGGCATTACCTGGCCGGCCTCGCCGGCTGGGAGGTGGTTGCGCTCTTTATTCTCGGAATGGTTCTCGTCTTGATCGAGATATTGTTCTTCGCACATAGCACGATCATCTTCGGTGTCGTTGGTGTATTTCTCATGCTCGCGTCCTTGCTCTGGACGATGGTCGATCGTTATCCCGGCCAAAACTTTTTCCCAACTGGTAAGATGCTCGCTATCCCGCTGCTTAACATGTTCATCGCGATCATCGGCTCATTTATCGTAATCGCTCTTCTCGCGCGCTATCTGCCGCGCACGAGCATTTACCGTCGATTCGCCTTAATGGATTCAAATCCTCCCGGGCCATCGCTGGCCGGGGTGCCGCGACAGTTCGCGACCGCGCTGACACTCACACCCGGAACGCAGGGCACCGCAGTTACGGTGTTACGACCCAGCGGTAAAGCGCGTTTCGCCGATCACGTCGTGGACGTTGTCACCGAAGGCGAATTCATTGCTCCGCAAACCCCTGTCATGGTTCTTCAAACAGACGGAATGCGCGTCGTAGTAAAGAGCGCTCATCAGATTTGATGACAAGAAACGCTTTAACAAGCATCTAACCGCCGGCGACGACACGGATGAATTCGACACGGTCGCCTTCAGATAGTGGCCGCTCTGCCCATTCGTGTCGATGCACGGCGAGACCGTTGTGCTCCACCAAAATCGATTGCGGTGGCAATTGATAACGATCGATTAGCTCCGCGATCGTTCTGGCCTCGCGGGAATCGACGGATTCGCCATTGAGTGAGATCGTCATGCACCGCAAAGGGCTTGGTCCCAATCTTTCCACACCGGTTCAAGTCCGCGGCGGCGTAGGACTGCGGCGACTTCAGCCGGGGAACGTTCGTCGCTAATCTCAAATTGACCGGTGGCAAGCTCATCTTCCCCGTCCTGGTATTCGGGCGCAACGATACGACCGCGCACCGTGCGATGAAGATGTTCGCGCCCTTGCCGTGTATAACCGCCGGGTTCAGTGTGGCTGCCAGCGCTCATCATCGTTACACCAATTAGCGCCAGCGAATCCCGCAGAGATGCGCGCTCGCGTGTGCTAAGCACGATTCCTAACTGGGGGAAAGAAATTCGCAACGCGCAAACGAGTTGCACTAGTTCGCGATCCGTCATCGAAAAAAGGGGATGAAATCCGCCAGCTGCAGGGCGCAACCGCGGCAAACTTACCGTGATTTGCGCCTGCCAGCAGTGTTTGAACAAATGTTCCAAATGCGCCGCGAGCGCGATCGCTTCATCCTGCCAGCGCGATAAACCAATCAGCGCGCCGATGCCGAGGCGTCGAAAACCGGCCGCGTAACCGCGTTCGACGCAATCGAGGCGAAAATTGAAATCCCGTTTCGGCCCAGCGGTATGCATTTCGGTATAAATGCCGCGATTGTACGTCTCCTGATAAACGACAAGCCCTTCTGCGCCCGCCTCGACAACCGGGAGATAATCCTCAGTTTTCATCGGACCTACCTCAATGGAAATCGACGAAAAATCGGGAGCAAGCGCGCGAACGCATTCGGCAAGATAATCGCGGCCCGCAAACTTTGGATGCTCGCCGGTGACAAGAAGAATCTGACGAAATCCCTGGCGGGCAAGATGCTGTGCTTCCGCTACTACTTCGTCGACATCAAGCGTGACGCGGAGGATCGGATTATCGCGTGAGAAGCCACAATACCGGCAATTGTTGATGCATTCGTTGGAAAGATACAGCGGAGCAAACAGACGCATCGTCCGTCCAAAGTTTCGCAGAGTGATCGAGCGAGAAGCCTGGGCCATCGCCTCAAGCTGCCGGTCTGATTTCTGCGCGATCAGATGCTTGAACTGGTCGACCAGCTCCGATTTCTTCAGTGCCAGATTGTCCAGCGTTTCGACAAACGACATGACTATAATTTCGTGCGCACAACAACGTTCGCAAACGCCAATAGCGCTTGCCAACGTCAGACTCAGTGTTGCTGTTTTTCGCGCATTCGAAAATTCAGACGCATTTGTACAAAAGAAGCGGCGTCCGAAACGTCGGACGCCGCTTTGGTAAATACGATTCTCGGTTCGCTAGAACGCGAAATTAACTCCGGTGCGAACCATTCCAAAGTTGTTATGCGATCCGTCCACGAAATTCCAGCTGAAATCGCTGACCCAGCCAATGTGCGGAGTCATGCGAACTTCCATGCCGCCGCCGACCTGGCCGATTGCCCGTGTCTCGGAACCGGTTTGTTCAGTGCGAATGATTCCGTCGTTCGCAACAACGTTCGTCTTTTCGCCGCCGCCAAAGATTCCGCCGCCTCCACCAAAAATGTAGGGCGAGAATCGGGTGCACGGGATTGGGTAGCGCAGCGTCAATGTGCCTAACACAGAACCCACAGCGCGGCTCTCATGTCGAGTTGTGTCGGAAAACACGCCGTTGTTAAGATCGACAAAGACATCCTCAAATGAGCGCCTCGCATCTACCGCCCATCCCTCAATACCGACACCGAAGTACCGGTGAAAAAAGTATTTGAGGTCCATGCCACCGCCGAAGGCGTGATCCGATTCGAGGTAGCGATCATTTTGCCAACTATTTCCCGTGAAAATGTAAGTGCCCCACAAACTCACGTTAAACTCGTTGTCTGCGTACCATTGCGGACAAGGTGGCGGCGCCACCTGTTTCATTTCCTTTCCAGAATAAGTCTCCGTCCCTGCAACCGCTGCAGAAGTGATTGCAGCGATGCATAACAGCCCCAACACTGATTTCTTCATCTTATTTCTCCTTTGGTTAAGTCTTTCTCCTCAGTTTCTATGCTCCAAACACTCCTTTGGAGCTCGCAAGGTAATTACGAAACTCGCCATTACCCCGGATGCCCGACTCTTGGACAAGCTGCAAGGAATTGCAAGGATTATTTGGTGTGAGGCACGGCCTTACGCGTGGAGCTCCGTGCCAGTATTTGCGTCGGTAATTACAAACTTTTCGTGGTGAAACGTGGGATCGCCGCGAAAGGTGAGCCGGCCTGCGTAGCGACGCTCTAACTCCACCAGTAGTTCTTCATCTTCTTCCTTCAACCGCTTCAGTACACCTGGATTCAGAATTACACGGATATCGTGAATGCTTTCCTGGTACTTGCGCATAACGGTATTGAGAGTCCGATGCAATTCTACGCTCGTGGTCATGGAAGTTTTCACCACGCCGCGCCCCCCGCAGTACGGACAATTCTCGTAAATCGTGTCGCTGAGGCTTTCCTGCGCTCTCTGGCGAGTCATCTCCATCAGGCCCAGCTGTGAAATTGGAAGAATATGCGTCTTGGCTTTGTCGCGATTGAGTCGCTCCTTCATCAAGCCGTAAACAGCCTGCTGGTCTTTGCGGCTCTTCATGTCGATGAAATCAGCTATGATCAGCCCACCAATATTGCGTAGGCGAAGCTGGCGCGCGATTTCATCCGCGGCTTCCAGGTTCGTCTGCAAAATTGTTTTCTCGACGTCGCGTCCGCCTTTGTTTCGGCCGGTATTCACGTCGATAGCCACCAGCGCTTCAGTCTCGTCGATCACAATATAGCCGCCGCATTTCAGCCAGACCTGGCGATGAAAAGCGTCATCTATTTGCTTCTGCACTCCGTACGTTTCAAAGATCGGCATCGCGCTATCGTAATGATGCACCCGATTCCGGGCGCGTCGGGAGATTTGCCCGATCATTTCGATCATTCGTTCTGTTGATCCGCGGTCATCGCACACGACATCGTCGATTTCCTCTGTGAGAAAATCACGCACCGTCCGCCCGATCAAATCCGGCTCCTCAAAGAGACGGCACGGGGCTGGTTCCTCGCGAATGAACTGCTCGACTTGGGCCCACTGATCGAGAAGAAAACGCAGATCCCGCACAAAAT
>QHRI01000067.1 GCA_003221375.1 Verrucomicrobiota bacterium | reverse complement strand
GGACTGAAAATCTTCGATTGGCGCCGGCTCGGGCCCGACCTCAACTTTCGGCGGTGCCTCGTGAGGCTGCTCCCAGGCTGGCGGCATTGGCGGCGCGCTGCTCATCGGAGGCTGCGTCTCCGGCAGATGTTCAACTGCGGCAAATGAACTGATAATCGTCACGGTCAAACGATCCCCCAGCCGTCCGTCCACAGCGGTTCCGAAGAGAATCTGTGTTTCGTCGCTAACATGCCGATCGAGCTCCTTCATGACAATTTCGACTTCCGACAAGGTCATAGCGGGCCCGCCCGCCACCTGGACGAGCACCCGCGCGGAGTCCGCCAGTGTTCGACCTCGATCCATCAAAGGACTCTTGAGCGCCTGTGCCAGCGCATCGTGCGCCCGATTGTCCGAATCCGATTCTCCAAAGCCGAACAGGCAACGCCCGTTGCGGCTGCGCAATGCAGAAAGCAAATCGTCAAAGCCAATGCGAATGAGTCCCGGTCGCTGAATCAGGTTCACAATCGAACGGATGCTTTGGCTGATCGTCGTGTCGGCTTTGGAAAATGCCTGGTGAATGCCTGCGTGCGGCGCGACCATGTCCCCCATTTGATCGTTTTCAAAGCAAACCACTGCGTTGGCAATCTCGTTGAGACGACCCAGAGCTTCGCGCGCCTGCGCGTTGCGCCGCCTGCCTTCAAACGAAAATGGCAGCGTTGCGAACGCAAGCACCAGCGCCCCCGCCTCGCGGGCGAGATGCGCGACGTACGGCGCCGCGCCCGAGCCCGTGCCTCCGCCGAGCCCGGTGCAAATAAAGATCATTCTTGCACCGGTCAACGCCTCGCGAATCTCTTCTGTCGATTCGAAAGCGGCCTGATAGCCAACTTCGGGGTCGCCGCCTGCGCCCAAGCCGCGGGTGACCGTGCGACCGAGCTGCACTTTGTGCGCAGCAACCGAGCTTGCCAGCGATTGCACGTCGGTGTTAACCGCCAGGACCTCGGCTCCCTCCAATCCATCGAGCACGATCCGGTCGAGCGCGTTGAGACCGGCGCCGCCAACGCTGACAATTTTGATTGGAATAGAGTCCTCCCCCCGCTCGGGGAGGCTGTAGTTTTTGCTAAGTTGAATCATATCGATCTTTCAATTTCTTCATCTTCTTCCACTGAAAATTCTTCCAAGGATTCGCCCAAATCCCCGCGCCGGCCGGTCTGTTTGCACGGCCTGGGCATATTTGATCAACCCGATTGCAGTCGAAAATTGCGGGTTCTCTACGGCAGCCGTTACACCTGAGGTTGTCTGAGCATGCGCGGCGTGCGCCGGCATTTCGAAAATCTCTTCCGCGAGATTATCGATACCATTGAGGAGGCTGCATCCGCCGGTGAGGAAAATACCCCCGCCGAGGTAATTGATGAACGGTTCTTCATCGAGCCTGCGTTTGATTAACTCAAGAGTTTCGCGCAAACGCATATGAATAATTGTGTTCAACGTCTCGCGCTCGATCTCCTTCCCGGCGAAACCGGAATCGTCCTTTAGCAAAATCATCTCGCCGGGAAAACAGTTGCCGAGCACGCAACTTCCTTCCTCAATTTTGAGTTTCTCCGCGCGGGCCATTGGGATGCGCAATCCCATGGAGATATCATTGGTGATATGGTCTCCGCCGATTGCAATGCAACCGCTCTGCTTCACTGCGCCGTCCGCGTACAAAATGTAGTCAGTTGTCCCTCCACCGATATCGATCACCAATGCCCCGAGGTCTTTTTGATGTTGCGTCAGAACGACCTGGGCAGAAGCGAGCCCGCCAAAAACGACATCCTCAACGTCGAGCGGCAATTCTTTCACGCAGCGGATCGTGTTCTGGATCCGTGTCCGCACACCGTGAATGATGTGGAAATCGGCTTGCAATCTTTGGCCGAGCATCCCGACTGGGTTCAGCACGCCGTCCTGCCCATCGACGTGATAATGCTGAATAATGGAATGAAGGAATGCGTTCTGTGCAGGAATGCTCACCTCGCGCGCATTGATTTTCACGTCTTCGACATCCTGCTCATCGATTTCATCGCGCTCCTCGGGGAGCATGACGCACCCGCGATTGTTGAAGCTTTGAAGGTGTGATCCGGCAATGGCCACATAGACGCTCCGAATCATAACGTCGCTTTTTTGTTCGGCATCGACCACCGCTTCATGCACGCATTTCATCGCCGTTTCAAAATCAACGATCTCGCCCTTGCGCACGCCGCGCGATGGTGTCTGGCCGACGCCGAGGATTTTGATGGTGCCGTCGGGCCGGCTTTCGCCGACAACAACACAGATTTTGGAGGTTCCGATCTCAAGACCAATCATCAAATTATTGCTCGCCATTGTGTTAATCCGTTCTTTGTCGCTGCGTGGGAATTGCCTTGGGGGGTGTTTTTGAATTGGTGCGCGCCTTGGGCGGGGGAGGTCGAGTTTCGGAAGGATGCACCGGGATCGCCTTCATAATCCGCGGTTCGACCGCTGGCTCGATGGTATCGTTAATGACTGCCACTGGCCGCGGCGCGAACGTCACCGGGATGTTTCGTTGCACAAGCAGATTTAACGTTGCCAGTTCCTGTTTTGAGTCGTCACAATAAACAAGAAATTGTTCCAGCCGGCGTAATTGCGTTTCGAGATCGTTATAACCGAATGTCACACGGCTACGATTCTTGTCCGTCACCAGCAGGCGATAATTTTCGGAAACATCGATCTCACGGATTTGAAAGCGCATTTGCAAAAAACTGCCCGAACTTAAACGCAGCAGTTCCAGCGCGGTCTTAGCTTCCGACGATTCGACGACTTTGCCCACCTCGAGCGACTCGCTCGAGCATCCGAGGATGACGGGTAATCCGAGATATTCGGGCAACAACTTTTTTTCTTTCATCAAAACACCGCGAGCGTCCACTAGAAAAGCGGAGTCTGATGCAAATGGATCGGAAATTTCCTTTTCGGTTGTGATCCACGCGACCGGTTTTCGTTCCACTACACGAATATCGATTTCGGAGGGCAATTTCCGTACGACCTGCACCTCATCAGTCTGAGGCAGCTGCTGTATCAGATCGTGGACGCGACCCAGATTTATGCGAAAAATATTTTCGCCTTCGCGTAGATCGGCGGCGTTCAAAATCTGCTCGCGCTGCAAGGTTCCGTCGGTCTGTAACTCAATTGTCTTCAGCGTGTAGTCGGAATTTTCGAAAAACAGGCGTCTCGCGGCTTCACGCGTCCCCGCGTAAAGCGCGGCGCACACAGCGGCGAGCAATATCACTCGAGAGAGAACCGCCAGTACCCTTCGCGCGCGATGCTGTGCCACTCTCCTGGAGCGCACTTTCACGTCGAGCAGGTGCTGCTGTCGGCGCTGCCGTACATTGGAGACTCGCCGATTTCGCGGTTGAGAGCGTTTCTGCGTGGGTCTCACCTCCGGCCCCTTTCTGTTCTGGCGCGAGAGAGCGCAATGATGCGGGCGCAAAGGTCGACATAATTGATGCCGGCAGCCGCAGCGGCTTCGGGTAAGAGGCTCGCCTCAGTCATTCCGGGAATCGTGTTCACTTCCAACACGAACGGATCACCCGAATCGGAAAGCAGCACATCGACGCGGCCGTAAACGACCAGGCCCAGGGCGCGAAAAGCACGCAGCGCCAATTCCTGAATTTGTTTCGTCTCGTTCGGATTGATTTCGGCCGGGCAAACATGCTCGGCGCCGCCGCCGCTCTGCGGATTCAGAAACGGGTACTTATTGTTGAAGTCGTAAAAACCGCCCTTTGGAATTATTTCAAGAATTGGCAGGGCTTGACCACCGAGGACACCTATCGTCAGCTCGCGGCCCGACACAAATTTTTCTATCAACAATTTGCGGTCGTACTTGCCGGCTTCCGCCATCGCCGACTCAAGCTCGCTCTCATTTTTCACAATCACCACGCCAACGGTAGAACCTTGACGCGCCGGCTTTACTACCAACGGAAGCGAAATCGTCGGACGCTGGCCGACTTCGACGACTTCCCATTCCGGAGTGACGACCTTGTGCTCGCGAAATTTTTCTTTCGACAAGATTTTGTCGAATGCCTCACGGCTTGCCTCAACACCGTCGCCTGTGTAAGGCACGCCACGTTCCTCCAGAATTTCCTGGAGTTGACCGTCTTCGCCGAAAGTTCCGTGGATGGTGTTAAACGCAAGATCGACGTCTTTCGGAAGCGCGAAGTTTTCATCACGAACATCGACCTC
>QHRI01000066.1 GCA_003221375.1 Verrucomicrobiota bacterium | reverse complement strand
CCAGTCTATGACAAAGGCTGCGGTGAACGGTGGGACTACCGTTACTTACCCGAAAATTTCTGGAAAACTTTCTTAACCCAGCGCGTCGATTCGATTCAGCAAATCTTTCTTGCTCGCGACCCCGGTGACTTGATCGCGCAGTTGGCCGTTCTTGAAAAAGAGCAAGGCAGGAATGGCGCGAATATTGTACTTGAGAGAAAGGCTCTGGTTCTCGTCTACGTTGACTTTTGCTATCTTCAGTGAACCTGCCTTTTCGCGTGCAATCTCGTCGAGTAACGGAGAGATCATTTTGCACGGACCACACCATTCCGCCCAAAAATCGACGATCACAGGCTTGTCGTCCTGTGTCACTTCGCGATCAAAATTGGATTCATCAAGTTTAATAACAGTGGAATTATCCATAGCTTTAAGAAAGGTAAGTCCAAATCTGAATAATCAAAATCGCGGCGGAAACACCTAGCAACAGCCACATCAGCGGCATTACATTTTTCTCGACTGGTGCCACCGCGATTGGAGAATTCTGCGGAGCCGCTTCCGGCATGGCGACAAGCGGTTGAGTCTTTTTCATCTGAACCGCGCTAAGAGGAATACGCACTGTCTCCTTTATCGGTCCCGACGGCGGCAGATCGGGTGCAGGTGTGACCGACTCGTTTAACGGCGCCGGTGGAGGTTGTGGCGGCTGGAAGAATTGCGGAAGCGGGACTTCCTGAGCGGCGGATTTCGAAGCAGATTGAGGTTCTGTTAAAATCCGAACAGTCGGTTCACGACGCGGCAACTCGATTCGCACTGTGTCGCGCGATTTCGCGTTAGGTTCCGGCGGGTTTCCTCCGGCCGCGGGGCCCACCGGAATGCGAGTCGTCTCTTTTTTGGGTTCGTTTAGTTCAGCCATCTATCGAAATGATTATTAAGAAGTTTGCTCAGGAAACAGACTGCTGTCACGCGTGAAGTACACAGTCCCCTTTTTGAAAGAAGGCGACTCAGGCCAGCAGGTCATATCCGCGACTTCCCACGATCTTTCGCCGGAAAAACTCACCGACTGCGGCTTCTTTTGACAAAATGACACGCGAATCGACATCTGGAGCATCGGCTTCGCTCCGCGCGATATGCGGCTGATCCACTAACAATTTCAATTCTCTTCCAATTTTTGCATGGGCAATTGCGCGAGCCTTCTTCCTGCGAATACTTGAATATTCCGAGACGCTCAAATCGAGTGCGCCGGATGAAATCAAGAAGGCCGGCGAATTGCGCTTCGGTTTCGCCGGGAAATCCGACGATGAAAGTGGTGCGCAAGGTCACGCCTGGAATTCCTGCGCGCAACCTCTGAATCAAATCTTCGATGTGCTGACGCGAAGTTTCCCTTCGCATGCGTCCCAACATCGAGTCATCGATATGCTGAAGAGGAATATCGATGTAGCGAGCGACCTTGTCGCACTGCGCGATAGTGTCGATGAGTTCGTCACTCCAGTGAGCCGGGTGCGTATAAAGCAGGCGAATCCAGAAGTCGCCATCGATCTCTTGAATTTCACGAAGAAGAGTGGCCAATGTTGGACCGCGTGTCGAGTCCACCGGTTGACGGGGTCCGGCCTTCGCTGACCAGAGATCCATTCCGTAATAGGTCGTGTCCTGACTAATCAAATTGATCTCGCGAACGCCTTCGCTGACGAGCCCACGAATTTCCGCCAGTACGGACTGTGGCGTGCGGCTGCGGTGTTTTCCGCGCATCTGCGGAATTACGCAAAAGCTGCACGGATGATTGCAGCCCTCGGCGATTTTTACGTAGGCGGAATGCGCAGGCGTAAGTCTAAAACGCGGCGTGTTGTAATCGGGAATGTAAATCGGGCGCGTGCGAGAGAAAAGTAGCGCATGCGTCCCGCTTGCCTCGCTCGGATCTCGCAACCAAGACGGTCGCGCTACAATCTTCTCGATGATTTCCCCAAGTTGACTGACTTGATCGAGTCCGATGAACGCGTCCACCTCTGGCATTTCCCCTCGTAGTTCGCGTGCAAATCGTTGCGACATGCAACCGCTCACGATGAGTTTTTGATTGGGTCGCTTGTTTAAGCCACGCTCTTGGTGCGCCTCCAAAATCGCTTCAATCGATTCCTCTTTGGCTGAATCAATAAACGCACAAGTGTTAATCACCAGGACGTCGGCGTCTTCCGCGCACGATGTGATTTCCATACCATGCTGCAACACACTGCCGAGCATGATTTCCGCATCGACGAGGTTCTTCGCGCAGCCAAGGCTGACCATGCCGACCTTGGTGCCGTACGCTGGGAGGCGTTTTGCCTCTTCCTTACATTGCCCACGGGAACTTGCCCCGAAAGCTTTCGCAGCCACTACAGATGGCGAATTCATGAATTGGACGTTAGTTAACCGTCACGTCCTCATCGCCGTCTTCCAGCGCCTTGCCGTTTTTCGTGATCTGAACAGCGTCTGGATCGAGGACGCGAATCGAGACGTGTTTCCCGCGAAATTCCACGGGACCGTCTGTTGGAGACACCCACCGTTCGAAGGCGGGACTTCCGTCATTACCGCCAACAGTCACCTTTACATAGGTTCTTTTAAGCGGCCGAATGGCTACGCGATTCTGTTCGCCTGTTTCTGCGGGTGATGAATTCGTCTGCGGCGGCGCTTGCGCCACGTCCTCAGGACGCACAGGCTTGGCCTTACGCACCTCTGGTTCACTCGGAGCTGCCGCAACAGCTTTTCGCACGACTGTCGGACCAACCGAAGCTGACGGCGCGACTGTTGGAGCAGACGCGACACTACTCGGCGACGTTTCGGTCGTTGCCGGTTGCCCGGTCTTGGGGCTTGAAACCGGCGACGCGCTCGGCGACACCTGGGCCGTAGACTCCGCTTGTCCAGGCGCTAGCCGCCGCACGTTGAGTATCAATTTCATTACGGAGAACCCCACTACCAACACGAGCACGCCGAAGATGAGCGGCATCGGTGAAATACGTTGGGGGCTGGTCGTGGTGGGGCGGCGGCGCCGAACGACCGGCGCACTGATTGGTTTTTCAGGGCGATTTTCCTGGAGATACGAGTAGCCATCAACCGTCATGCGTTCGGAATCTTCAAACGCGTCCAGATACGGCGTGACATCGACGTCTAAAAATTTGCCGTAGATGAGAAGAAAACCTTTTGCGTATGCAAGACTGGGAAATTGTGAAAAATCATCCGCCTCAATCTCCGCCAGCCGCGCCGGACGAATCTTTGTCATCCGGGCTGCTTCGTCGAGCGTAAGGTTCCTCGCGAGCCTCGCTTCCTGAAATTTTTTACCTAGCCCTTCTATCGTCATTGCGCAGAAAGTAGCGGCTAAACGGCAGCATCGAGATCGACCAGAATCTCGCGTGGTTTGGCGCCTTCGCCGGGCCCTAAAATACCGCGCTGCTCCAGAATATCAACGATTCGCGCAGCGCGCGTATAGCCGAGTCGCAGACGACGCTGAAGCAGCGAGGTCGAGGCGCGTTTTTCCTGGCGAATGATCTCCAAACATTTTTCGACCAACTCTTCGTCTTCCTCAGTCACGTCTTCGTCAGACGTCGCGGCGGCCTGGAGCTTCTCGTGCATTGTCGTATCAAAAGCCGGCGGGCTTTGGGCGGAAACAAATTGTACCACCCGCTGAATCTCATCATCCGTAACAAGCACGCCTTGTGCGCGAATGAGTCGCGAAGCGCTCGGCGGCAGATAAAGCATGTCCCCTTGCCCGAGCAAACGGTCCGCTCCGTTTTCATCCAGAATCACGCGGCTATCGATCTTGGAAGCGACCTGAAATGCGATCCGGCTCGGAATATTCGCTTTGATCACGCCGGTGATGACGTCTGCGCGGGGAGTTTGCGTTGCCACAATAATGTGAATGCCGGCGGCGCGCGCCATTTGTGTGATACGTGCAATAGCACTTTCAACGTCCGCGGGGGCCGTCTGCATTAAATCGGCCAACTCGTCAATAATGACGACGACATAAGGCATCTTTTCCGGAATTTGCAGCTCATCTTCACGCGGAACCTTTATCTCACTGGAGGGGCGAGCTCCCGCGAGCCCGGCGTCGCCGGAGCTCCGCCCTCCGTCGGAATCCTCTTCATCCGGATCCTTCTTTTTCTTCGGTCGCGCGTTGAAACCAACGATGTTACGCGCTCCGACACGCGCA
Organism: Verrucomicrobiota bacterium; assembly: GCA_003221375.1. Classification (GTDB taxonomy): domain Bacteria; phylum Verrucomicrobiota; class Verrucomicrobiia; order Chthoniobacterales; family UBA10450; genus Udaeobacter. Next base: position 2,753 of record QHRI01000066.1, on the reverse strand, counting down.
AAAATTCTGTAACGACGTTCCATCTCATCAATCAACCATCGCAAGGCCAACATCACTTTTTTGGGATCGATAACGATCGGGAATGCGAGATGCGGCAGCGAACTGTACGCCTGAAGTTCGACCATCTTCGGGTCCACGATCACCAGCCGCAGCTCTTCCGGCGTGAAGCGAAAGAGCATGCTGGCAATCAGCGCATTGATACAAACGCTCTTCCCACTCCCGGTAGTACCCGCGACGAGCAGATGCGGCATTTGCGCCAGATCGGCGATGATCGTTTTGCCGTAAACGTCTTTACCGAGTGCGAGCGGAATTTTGGCGTGTCCTTTTGCCTCTTCCCAATCGGATGACTGCAGAAGTTCGCGCAATTTTACTGTCACTTCCAGACTGTTCGCCAGTTCGATCCCCACGGTGTCCTTTCCAGGGATGGGCGCGAGAATATTGATTCGTTCGGCACGCGTGGCCCGAGCGAGGTCCCGCTCGAGGCTTACAATCTTGTCCACCCGCACGCCTTTCGCCGGATAGACTTCGTAGCGTGTGATGGTTGGACCCTTTGTGATGTCACCCGGCGCTACCGCAATTCCGAATTGCCCCAAAGTCTCAATTAAAACTTGCTGGACGTCCTCAAGCTCAGAGGGATCAGCTGTGCCACGCCCTTCCAAGCTGTGCTCATCCAGCAAATCCATCCCAGGCAGGACATAATTTTCCGATGACCAGGCTGGAGTCAGCACACTCGGCGCCGACCTGGCTTTCTGTTCACCGGCACGTAATTCGGCGAGAGACGGTTTTCTCCGCGTCTCCTGCTCGCTCGGCAATGCAGTTGTGTCGACGACTTTAGGTTTGGGCCGATTTGCCAGTTCCTCCAGTGCAACAAGCGGCGTGACCCCTTCGGGTACAGACACGCCTTTCTTTCTCAATGCCTTTTCATAAAGCCTTCGCTGCTTCGCCAACTGCTTTTCGCTGATCTCAAGCTTTCCTTTGAGATCGGCGTTCTGAAGCCTGCGGCGCAGTCGCCATTCTTGCAGCCTTACACTCATCCGTCGCATCAGGGCGACAGTCTCGCGAACGAGATGAATCGGACGCAATCCCGTTACCAGAATCAGTGTGGTCACATAAATTCCAATCAACAGGAGAAGCGTACCGAGCGGACCAAGAGCGTTGCGGAGTAACCCGCGGTGTTCATCGGCGAAGGCGTATCCGATCCAACCCCCCGGCCCCTGGATATTGAAGGCAGAATGCCAGCCCCGCGCGACCCGTAAACCGGGGTAAAACAGTTTTGCAGCTCCGAAACCGAGTAGAGTGGCCGCCAAGAAATACGCTGCTGCGCCGACGAATTGATAGCAGATTCCTGCGATAACTGCGCCTACTGGGCCGATGAAGTTCTGCGCGGGATGATTTGCTGGCGAAATATGACTGAACCAAATCCAGGACGGCACGTCCTTCGGTGTATAGGAGATCAGCGCAAAAAACAGGAGGGTCCCCGAGAACAGTAGAACGAGCGCGAAGACTTCGTTCCAAGCGCTGTGTCTGTCTGTGCGAGCCACCGCGTCTGATAGTAATCCCGCAGCGGCGTCTTTCAATCACTTACTCTTACTCGTGTTCCTGCTCATAATCGTCATCGAATCTCTGAACGGCGAGCCCTCGCCTCGGCGAGCAAGCTGTGGTCGCGCCCGACTATCGCGCTTTCGTCTTGCACGCGACACCAGAGGCTGATAACTGTGCCAGCGCATTATGGTTCTTTTCCTCCGCCGCAGCGTCACTGCTGTTGCCCTCTGCATGCTGATCTTTTGCGTATCCTGCGAGAAACATCCGCTAGGCCAAATGCCAGAAGTCCAGCGCGAACAAAGCGATCCTGCAAAAAGAGACTGGTCTGCAAAAAGCGAAACGGACAAGTCGGAAGCTTCGCCGGCACCGGCGGAAGCTGCCCCGCACGAAGCTCGTTAGGTCAAAGGAGGTCATATGGCTAAACACAAATACGCAACCACCCCGCCAAACCTAACCGGCATGCCCCCAGGTGTGCCGTACATCATCGGCAACGAAGCGGCCGAGCGCTTCTCCTATTACGGGATGAAGTCGGTGCTGACCGTCTTCATGGCGCATTTCATCTTGAATCAATCGGGACTGCTAGCCCCGATGAGTTCAAATGAAGCGTACATGTACACGCATTATTTCGTCTTCGGCGTTTACTTTCTCCCGATTCTCGGCGCAATCATCGCTGACGGCTGGCTGGGCAAATATTGGACTATCCTCTCGCTTTCGATCGTCTACTGCCTGGGCAATCTCACACTCGCGTGCATGGCCACTACCTGGGGCATCGCAATTGGGCAGCGAACGATGCTCGCGATCGGGTTGTTTCTGATTTGTCTGGGGGCGGGCGGCATTAAACCGTGCGTGTCGGCGAACGTTGGCGATCAATTTGGCGAATCGAACAAGCATCTGCTGTCGAAGATGTTTGGCTGGTTCTATTTCTCGATTAACGCCGGCTCTTTCATTTCTTCGCTTCTTTGTCCCTGGCTTCTCGGCAATCCGAAGTACGGACCGGGATGGGCATTTGGAATCCCTGGAATCGCGATGTTGATCGCGACTTTGTTTTTCTGGGGCGGCCGCAGCAAAATGGTGCACGTGCCGCCGGCCGGGCTCGGCTATTTGCGAGAAACATTCAGCAAGGAAGGTCTGATCACGCTCGCCCGAATCGCAATGGTTTACGTTTTCATTTTGGTTTTTTGGGCATTGTGGGGAATGAGCAACGGCGCCGA
>QHRI01000096.1 GCA_003221375.1 Verrucomicrobiota bacterium | reverse complement strand
TGGTCGTAAGGGACACTCGCGCAATGCCACGCAACGGAGTGCGGGTGATGTACCTCGGGACAAATGGTTATCAATTTGAGTTCGACGGGCACGCGCTCCTGGTCGATCCCTATTTTTCGCGTGTTGATCTTTTGAGTGTCGCGCTTGGTTCGCGTCTTCAGCCGGACATGGCGCGCGTTGCAGAGGGAATGCGACATTTGGCGCCCAAAGTCGACGCGATTCTGATAACTCATGGCCATTTCGACCATCTACTCGATGTTCCGGTTGTAATGTCGAAAACGCAGGCGCGTCTCATTGCTTCGGATTCGGCCATCGACATTGTCCGGCGGCTGCCGGACGCAGGCGTATCTCCGGAACAATGTGAAGCGGTGACACCGGGAGATGTGCGACGCATTGGGCCATGGAAAATTCGTGTCTTGCCAGCGACGCACGATCGCCTTTTTGGCAAGGTGCCTTTCGATCAATCTGAAACGCACGCTTCTGGCCCGCCACAGCGTGCGGCGGACTGGATCTGTGGTAAACCGTTGGCATTTCTCATCGAAGTTGGTGGCCAGCTTATTTATATCGATTCTGGTGGAACACCTGCGCAGTTGCCGCCGCACAACTCGGTCGATCTCGCAGTTCTCGGTATGGCGCTGCCAGATTCACGCGCGCGCCTGCCTGGCGCGCTTCAACGTTTGGAGCCGCGTTATATTTTGCCGAGTCACCAGGACAATTTCTTCCGCCCGTTGGACGCTGGATTTCAATTCGGACCGCTTACGGATTTCCCGCGAGTGCGGCGCGATTGCGAACAAGCGAAGCATGGCCGCTTAATTCTGCTTGATTACTTTTGCCCGTGGACACTGCCGAAGCAGTAAATCCCAAACAGAGGATCAAATACCAACTCTCAAATGGAAGATGACGTCAAGGCATCGTGTTGCGAGAGTCGCTTTTGGTGTGCCTACGGAGCGAAAGCGATGCGAGGATGCATTGCACTCCCAAAGCACTTCGTGCGAAACCAACGGGCAGCGTTTGTTCCGTTTTTGCAGAAGCTTTCGGAGTGCGGCGCGTCCTCGCTTTGCCTTTTCCGATTTTGAGAATTGAGATTTGCTTGTGATTTGGGAATTGGGATCTGGAATTTTCCGAAAAAAATCAACGTTGTGGCTAATTCAGTTGAAACGACTTCAGCGCGGCAACGCTATGCGTTATTACTCACCGCACTCGCGCCGGTAGTTCCGCAGATTCTCGGGAGCGCGTTCAACATTTGGTACAACACAACTGTTGTTCAGCCGTTACTCGTTTCTCCCGCCTTAAAGCAACGCTTCTTCGAGACAATTATTATTTACAACGTCGTCGTCTATCCCATCGGCATCGTCCTGTGGCTTAGACGAATTTTCTCGTTCCGCGGATTGTTCCACCATCTTTGCGCGGGAACAGTCGTTGATTCTGCTTCGCTTGTAGCAGCGCGTCGCCGATTGATTCATCTGCCATGGTTTGCCGCTGCGATCTGCGGGATCGCCTGGTTTTTGTGCATTCCTGTTTTTATTGGCGCGCTCTTGCAGGTTCAAAACCCACTCGATCCGCGGTTACTCTGGCATTTGCCGATTTCATTTTGCGTTTCCGGTTTTATTGCGGTCACGCATTCATTCTTTTTAGTCGAACTGGCCAGTTACTGGGGATTGTTTCCCATCTTCTTTAAAGGCGAGCGTGCCGACCTGACCCCGGGCGTCTTCACCCTGTCGTTGCGCGGCCGCGGAATCTTGTGGGCGGTATCCGCGTCGATCTGCCCGATCGCTTCACTCTTGTTGCTTATGTTCGCGCCGCGGTCACCGAACATTAATGCGGAGTGGTTTGCGGTTTTTGTAGGTGTGGTCGGTATCGCGTTCGGAATTTTCACCGCATTGATGATGAGCTGGCTGGTAGCGAAACCGATCGATCAACTGCGTGCTGCAGCGGATGCGGTCTCACGTGGCAGGTTCGATGTCGATCTCGGGGTAGCGCGGGCGGATGAATTTGGCCGCTTGCTGGGCGAGTTCGACAACATGGTTCGCGAGCTTAGAGATAAGGAAAAATTGCGGCAGACATTCGGTTTGCACGTCGGCAAGCGCGCAGCCGAACAAATTCTGGCGCACGACCCCGGGCTAAGCGGCGTTGAGGAAGAGATCACCGTTATGTTTGTGGACATGCGTTCCTGGACCGCACGAACGAGCGTGTCTGCCCCGAGCGATGTGGTCGAAGTGATGAACGATTTTTTTCGGGTAACCGTGCGCGTGGTCGAGGAAAGACATCGTGGGATGGTAAACAAATATTTGGGCGACGGCTTCATGGCGATTTTCGGCGTGGGCGACTCCGGTTCCAATCACGCCGGAGAAGCAGTTGCCGCCGGCCGGGAAATTCTGTCTGCTGTGAGACAGCTGAATGACGATCTTGCAGCAAAAGGTCGGGCACCGATTCAAATCGGGATTGGAATTCATTCAGGGCCGGCGATTGTGGGCAGCATTGGTTCGCCGCAGCGACTTGAATTTACGGCTATTGGGAACACGGTGAATATCGCTTCACGCATGCAAGGACTGACGAAGACAACTGGAAGAGCGCTGGTTGTGACGGCGGCGGTGCGCGATCGTTCAGGCGATTCGTTTAGTTTTGAGGAACTGCCGCCGCAGGAAGTGCGCGGTATCGAGGGGCGATGGTCCATCTTCGCCGTGCGATACGAGGCGTAATTATGGCGTCGCTTATTGAGATTGTTAACTATACAAATGATTTTCTGCGCATTTCTGAAATAGGCGATTGGGACAACGCGCTCAATGGTCTGCAGATCGAAAACTCGGGAGGCGTCACCAAAATCGGCGCGGCCGTTGATGCTTCGACACGAGTGTTTAAAGCCGCAGCAAAACAGAATGTCGATCTCCTAATTGTGCATCACGGTTTGTTTTGGCCAGGCCTGCAACCGGCGACTGCAGCCTTACGTCGGCAACTCGAACTCGCCTTTGAAAACAATATTGCGCTTTACAGTGCGCATCTGCCGCTCGATCTCCATCCACAGGTTGGCAATAATGCGCAGCTCGCAGCGCTGCTCGGACTTAAATCGAATCTGCCGTTCTTTGAAGAAAAAGGTCAATTGATAGGACTGAAGGCGAGCGTTTCGTTACCGCGCGACGAATTGGATCGCAAGTTGCAAAAGGCACTTAGCAGTCCCGTTAAAGCCTTCATGTTCGGTCCAAAGACGACCGGAGCAATCGGGATCATTACCGGCGGCGGCGGCTCGGAGATCTACAGAGTTGCGCGAGAGGGAATCGACACCTTCGTCACAGGCGAAGCTCCGCATTGGGCGGCAGTAGCGGCCGAGGAGCTCGGGATGAATCTCCTGCTCGGTGGTCACTACGCCACCGAAGTTTTTGGCGTAAAAGCACTGGCGGCTCATTTGTCCAAGCGTTTCACCGCTCCATGGACCTTCATCGATTGCCCGACAGGAATGTAACGGAGAATGGCGAAGCCGCGTAAAAATGGAGTCGCTCCATGATTATTATCTACTTATACGCGGCGAAGCACGATTGACCTGCCTTTGTCAGACTCTGGCGTAGCGACCGAATGACGAAGAAATGTTGAAGCGTGTTCGATATTTGCGGATTCTGCTGGGACTTTTTCTGACCATTCCGTCTGCGATTTTTGCTTCGGTCAAAGGCAGTTGGCCAACAGAGCTAGGCGGATACAAGGCGGTCCGAGTTCACTACGGTCCATTAAACAAAATGATAATGCCCGTTAACATCAACGGGCAGCCTGCAAATTTGCTGGTCGATATCGGATCCAGCCACGTTATGCTGGACGCCGACACCGCCGTATCATTTGGCATAAAACCGTCGCAACGCGGTCTGCGTTATATCCGATTTAACGAAATCAATGGTCAGGAACTTCCCTTGGGCTTCGCGCAGAATCTCACAGCTGGCAGCATGAGTTTTGGTAGCATTCTCATTACCTTGCGTAATTCGAGCTATACGAGTGTCGGCAGCGCTCACATTGATGGCGTCCTTGGTCTCGACATCCTCAGTCGATACAAAGCCGTGATCAATTGCCGAACAAAACTTGTCTTCTTTAAGGTCGATCAAGCGCGGCAAATGCACCTCAGTTCCGTGGCTTCGACGGAAAAATTCGTGAAAATCCCGTTACGCCGAGAAGAAAGCGGCGCGTTGACT
>QHRI01000095.1 GCA_003221375.1 Verrucomicrobiota bacterium | reverse complement strand
TCGCCGATTTGCCGTGGAATAAATTGAGCGAGGACAACCTCGATCTCGATCAGGCACAGAAGATTCTGGATCGCGATCACTACGATCTCGAAAAGGTAAAGAAACGGCTGATTGAATATCTGGCAGTGCGCAAACTTAATCCGCAGGGGCATGGAGCAATCCTTTGTTTTCTTGGTCCGCCTGGCGTGGGCAAAACGAGTCTTGGCCAATCGATCGCCGATGCACTGGGCCGCAAATTTGTCCGAATCAGCCTCGGTGGGATGCGAGATGAAGCGGAAATTCGCGGACACCGCCGCACGTACATCGGCTCAATGCCTGGCCGTATCATCCAGGAACTCCGCCGGTGCGGCACGCGGAATCCTGTCTTCATGCTCGACGAGATCGACAAAATCGGTGCGGATTTTCGGGGCGATCCTGCCAGCGCGTTGCTCGAAGTGCTCGATCCACGACAAAACAACGCGTTCGTTGATCGTTACCTCGATGTGCCGTTCGATCTGTCACAGGTAATTTTCATCGGGACGGCGAATTATATCGACGGTGTTCCCGAACCGTTGCGCGATCGAATTGAAGTAATTTCACTGCCTGGTTACACCGAGCGCGAAAAACTCGAGATCGCCAGGCGATATCTGATCAGACGGCAGTTGGAGGAAAACGGACTCAAACCCGAGCAGATCGACTGGCAAGATGAGGCGCTCCGCCGCGTCATCAATGATTACACACACGAAGCAGGTGTCCGCGAGCTAGAGCGGCAGATTGCATCTGTTTGTCGTGGAATTGCATCGCAGGTTGCTCGGGGAAAAACGGAACACGCGACGGTTACACCCGAGTTAGTGGTCGAGATGCTCGGTCCGGCGAAGTACGTGCGCGAAACCAAACTGAAAACAAGCAAGCCGGGCGTTGTCACCGGTCTGGCGTACACGCCTGCCGGCGGCGAAGTGTTACACATCGAAGCGACACGTTATCCGGGCAAAGGCAATGTTACCCTCACCGGACATATTGGTGAAGTGATGAAAGAATCGGTCCAGGCGGCATTCAGCCTCGTGCGTAGTCGCAACAGCGAAATCGGTGCCAAAGCGGAAGATTTCCGCAACATCGACGTGCACGTGCATGTTCCTGCTGGCGCTGTGCCGAAAGATGGACCTTCTGCCGGCGTTGCAATGTTTACTGCGCTCGCTTCGCTCTTCAGCAATACGCCGGTGCGACCGGACGTCGCGATGACCGGTGAAATCACACTGCGCGGCCTGGTATTGCCAATTGGCGGTCTGAAAGAAAAAAGCCTCGCGGCGATGCGCGCTGGGATTTCGACAGTCATCATCCCGAAGCTCAACGAAAAAGATCTCGTCGACGTTCCTGAGGAAGCGAAACAAAAACTGAAATTCGTCCCGGTCGAAAACGTTGATGAAGTTCTGGCCGTAGCGCTGGAGAAAAATGGCACGGAATCCGCGGCGGGATCCAAAACAGTGTGACCTTTCGTTAAAACGCCATGCTGCCACGAGATAACTCTTTAGCCAGCCGGCAACGTTGGGCCTATCGCGCCGCTGACTAAAACATTGTTGTTCAAATACCAGATCGCTGTTTGGCGTGTGTTGCTGTTGTAAAGCACATAGTCCGGCTTGCCATCACCATTAAAATCCGCCGTGGCGACCAACGCCCAACTGCCCGGAAGAGTTGGCCCCCAAGCGGCGCCAATAAGGGTTGTTCCCGATAAATAGAAGATGGCTGTTTGGCCTGAACTGGGATGGAATAACGCATAATCTGCGTGGCCATCGCCATCAAAATCCGCTACGCCCATCAGTGTCCAGCCGTTGGGAAGGGTTGGGCCGACGTCACCGCCAATCAAGACGTTATTATCCAGGTACCAGATCGCTGTTTGTTGTGTAATGCCATTGTAAAGCACGTAATCCGGTTTGTTGTCCCCATTAAAATCGGCTGTAGCCGCCAATTCCCAGCTGCCTGGAAGTGTCGGCCCCGAGGCACCATCAACAAGCGTTGGTCCTGACATATACCAGATCGCTGTGTAACCTCGATTTGGATAAAACAAGGCGTAATCCGGCTGGCTATCGCTGTTAAAATCCGCCACATCTTTCAACCCCCAGTTGAGTGGAAGAGTTGGGCCCCACGCTCCACTAACAAAGACGTTGTTGTCCATGTACCATATGGCCGTCTGGCGGGTGTCCGCATTGTAAAGCACATAATCAGGCTTGGCGTCGCCATTGAAATCGGCGGTCGTAGTCAGGTTCCAAACCTTCCGAGGTAGCCGAACATAATAGATGTCTTCTTCACCATTAAATGTCGCTGCGTACGCCACATTGGCACCTGCGTTATCCGAGACGATTGTAATATAATCGCCAAGCTTGTTCTGATTCGGATAACCGAGAAACGGGTTAAACGAGTTGCTGATTGCGATATTCAGCGACCATGTATTACCGCCATCGAGGCTGTACGAATAGAAGAGCTGCGAGTTAGTATTGTTCGCAGCATTGCGCGTATCCAGCCAGACTGCATCGATTCGCCCGTCGGGCGCCACCGACAGTGCGCTGAACCAGTGCCACTTCGCGTGATTTACGGGGTCGTCATTGATTCGGCGCGGCGCACTGAAGGTTCGGCCTCCATTTGTGCTTCGCACAAACATTACGTCACTGCCGTTATTGAAGCCGGTCGGCTGAACGCTCGCGAGGATGTAAACATTGTTGTTTGTAGTCGTGCCGGAACGATCTGCCGCCAGAAAAACCTGACCGACTAATCCTCCTGGGTTAATCGGCTCCCCCGAAACGATATTGCCACCAAGGTTGATTGGTGTGCTTTGGTCGAAGGTGGGAATAACACCGCCGTTCTTTGCGTTGGTGGAACGAACACACCAAATCTGACCGGTGTTCAGGTTTACACCGCCAATAAAAAGGTTGCCATTAGAATCGACATCCAAGGTACCCCAGGCAGGGGAGTGCGGAACATTGATCGGATTCATCCAGGTCAATCCGCCGTTAACGGATCGACTGAATTGTCTGCCTCCATAATTATTTCCATCGGAGCTCCAGGCTTGGTACTGAAATCCGTGTCCCGTGCTGTTGGTGTTGTCGATGACAAACCACTCTTTGTCGCCGCCATCCGCTCCGCCGATATTCGTCCACGATTGTCCACCGTTGAGCGATCGCCATAAATCATCGAAAAAGTTCTGGAGAAGGCTGAGATAAAAAAAATGGCCGGCGCCATCGGAGTTCAGCACCGGATCACTGCGAAAAACATTGCGTTGGAGAACGCCGGGAGAGATCCAGGTGCTGCCCCCATTTGCCGTGTACGCAAAACCCGCCTGGCGAAAATTCGACGAGACGCTGTCGAACTGCCGCCAACCGATACTCATCTTATTTCTGTTAATCGGGTCGACGCAAATCGATGGCTCGTTTGCAGCATCACCAACAATGTTATTCCCGTTTACGACGTTGACTTGATAGCTGGTGTAGGGACCGAACTGAAAGATCAACCCAGGCGAAGTGGCTACGGCTGGAGATAGCGGCGGCGGGTTATCATATTTTTCCAGCGGCTCCTTCGGGAGCGGCTTGGGCGCCAGAGTCTGACTCGAAGCGAGGACGACCATAGAGAAAAAAATGTAAAGGCTGTGCAGGCTCGCCCGTGGCATCGCTTCACGATTATACCTCTACGTGCCGTAAGAGCGACTCAGAAAATCGTCCGTGACCTGCAGTTGAACTTTTGGTCGCGCGTCAAGCCGGCTCACCTGGTCGCCACGGAAACGTCACCACTTTTTGAGAGGTCGCCATCTGTTTGTAACGCAAGGGTGCAATCGTTGGCCCATATCAGAACGGCAATTCAACGGCATGAAAGGCCAGCGATTCGTTCTTGGATTTCGCGGAGCTTTAGGAGTGCGCACGCGTCCTCGCGTCGCTTTCGCCGCGTCACCACGCTT
>QHRI01000094.1 GCA_003221375.1 Verrucomicrobiota bacterium | reverse complement strand
TACCCGGAGCAAAGGCGCCGAAGTTAATCACGCGCCAGATGCTGCGAAAAATGAAGCCGGGCAGCGTGCTCGTGGATATTTCCATCGATCAAGGCGGTTGCGCGGAAACATCGCGACCCACCACGCATCTTGATCCTGTCTACGTCGAAGAAGGTGTTACGCATTATTGCGTGGCGAACATGCCGGCAGCTTATTCACGCACAGCCACACAGGCGCTTACAAATGTCACGTTTCGTTACGTGGAATTGCTCGCCGATCTCGGTCTCGAAGGCGCTTGTAAGAAACAGCCGGCGCTCATTGGTGGGATCAATACCCGCGACGGACGCCTTACTTGTAAAGCGGTCGCGGAGGCACACGGACTCGAATACGAAGCCCCTCTTTAAGGTCGTCCCAAGCGAAGCGAAGCAAAGTCGAGGATTCCCGATGCAAAATCTTGGGTAATGCCACGAGATTTGATTCGCTCACTTCCCCGTTTCGCTCAGCCCGCGGCCTTCCCATCCATGTCGCGGCTGCCCGGCCCCTTCATTCTCGACTGCGCTCGGAATGACGCTCCAATGCGGTCAAAAACCGCCTTGCTCCGATTAGTCTGTTAAAGCAATATGGCTCTTCGAATTAAAACTATGAAAAAATACATCTGCATCCTGGCCAGTGCCGCGCTTCTTGCGGCGTGCGAGCAAAAGACAGAGACAACTGAACCCGCGGCAAGCCCAGCAGCCACGAGTCCGCCAGCGGCGACCACTGAAGCAACGAGCCCGGCTTCGACTACGGAATCTCCTGCGACAACCACTGAATCTCCTGCTGAGATCTCACCGACTCCGTAAATTCATCGGTTTTCCTCTTCGCGAAGTCTTCTCCCGAGATGCTGCGGGAGAAGACTTTTGCTGTACGGCTGCGGATTGAATGACGAAGTACGAATGTTGAATCAGGAAAGAAATCCAAAGTGACATGGCGCCGCCAGGTTCATTCTCTTTTCCAAAAGCTCGCCGCTTGACGCGCGCCTCCGAATTCGAGCATGTAAAATCCAAGGGCCTGGTCCGACGCGGTAGATTGCTAATGCTCAGCGCCGCAGTGGTCGATAATTCCGGCCCGTGTCGCATTGGCTTGATTACTTCTCGCCGCGTTGGAAGCGCGGTAGTTCGCAATCGTGTCCGGCGCCGTTTGCGGGAGATTGTGCGCCGGCACCAGCATGATTTGCGACAAGATCTTTGGATCGTGCTTATTGCAAAGCGCGATGCTGCGAGCGCGAGCTATGGTTCGTTGGAAGATGAATGGTTGCGTCTCGCGAGGCGCGCTTCTATCCTGCTGTGATGCTCTGGTTGCTCCGTTCTATCATTCGCGCTTATCAATGCACGCTTTCGCCGCTGCTCGGTTTGCTATGCGGACCTGACTCCGGTTGCCGGTTTATGCCGACGTGCTCGGCATATTTTCTGGAAGCGGTCGAGACGCACGGCATCTGCTGTGGGAGCTGGCTGGGATTAAGACGCCTCGCGCGATGTCACCCGTGGGGAGGATGTGGATATGACCCGGTCCCGAGTGACAAAACTTTAACGTCAAGCTTACTCAAAGCTGGCTCGCCGTGGCGAGCGGTCGGCGTTAAGCATCTTGAATCCAGTTTGACCGCTGGGCCCGGCTCTGCTCAATAGCCGCTCGAAGACGACTTATCGGTTATGGATCGAACTGCATGGATTGTCGTAACCGTCGCCCACGGCGACCCCGAGAACTTTTGAGACATCCCCGCCGTCTGTCTCCTCTGAAGCCACACCAAAGAGCCCCGAGTCGGGTCCAAGCTTTGCCGAGAAGATGGAAACGCTGCGAAATTCGGACATCGAGCTGCGCTTAACGAATCGCGGAGGTGGCATTCGGGAAGCGATCCTTCTCAAGCAGATAGCTGAGAAAGGGCAAACCGTTGTGTTGAATTCGGCGCAAAGCGCGCCGATCGGCGCGATCATTGAGCAGCCATCCGCGCCAACGCTGCCGGAGTTCACCGCATCAACGGAATCAAGTTCGGTTGTGCAATTTGAGCGGACAACGCCGGAGCAAATCGCCATTCGGAAAAAGTTCTTCTTCGAAAAATCTCCAGAGCCGAAAGACAACTACGTGATCGAGATGGATGTCGATCTCGAAAACCGTGGGACCAAGCCATATCAAAACACTGGTTATTTTGTTGCGCTTGGCTCGGCAGCGCCCATTCATCCCAAGGATTATCCGTCGTACACGCGACTGGTCTGGTGCATCGATGGGCGGGCAAAAGGAATCGACGTTGGCTGGTTTGGTAGCAGCGGCGGATTTCTCGGCCTGGGCCAGCGCGCCGCGCACCGGCGTATGGGGCCGCCGTTTCGACGTCGAATATTCGCCCGAGCAAAAACTGCCAGCTATCGAGGGCGCACTTGGGATGCCCGGTTTTCAATTGCAACCCGGGCAAACATACAGCGCGCGTTTTGAAATCTATGCCGGCCCGAAACTTTATCACCGGCTCTCGCAACTTCCACACAATGAAGCCGAAGTGATGGACTTCGGGATATTCAAGATCGTCTGCCAGTTTTTGCTCAACTTCATGAACCTGTTGAACAGCTGGCTGCACGATTACGGCCTCGCCATTCTGGCTCTCACCACGATTATCAAGCTCACGCTCTGGCCGATTCAAAACCGGGCGAACCGGTCCATGCGCCAGATGGCCGCGCTCAACCCCAAAATGCAGGAGTTGAGGGATAAGTACAAAGACGATCCGACGCGGATGAACCAGGAGTTGATGAAGCTTTACAAACAGTACGGCATCAACCCGGTCGGCGGCTGTTTGCCCATGATGATTCAAATTCCGATCTTTTTCGGGTTGTTCAAAATGCTGGGCCAGGCGGTTGAATTGCGAAATGCGAAATTTCTGTGGGTAAAAGACCTTTCCCAGCCGGACACAGTAGCGCACCTGCCGTTGCTCGGCTGGCCGGTCAACATCATTCCGCTCTGCATGGCTGCGACGCAGATTTGGCTCATGGCAATGACACCAAAGACGGGCGATCCCACCCAGCGCAGGATCATGATGTTCATGCCGCTGATCTTCTTATTTATCTGCTACAATTTTGCCGCGGCTCTGGCATTGTATTACACCGCACAAAATCTTTTCAGTATCTTGCAATTTTATCAGAATAGAGGACAACCCATGCCGACATTGGAAAAAGTTGCGCCGCCGGGGAAACGGAAACGATGATGACGCCAAAGGATCTACTCGATACGCTGCTAGGCTATCTCGGTTTCGTTGTTCAAATTGAAGAGACGAAAAACGAGGGCGGCAACCCGACGTTGCAGATTTATACCGAGGAAAGTGGTCGACTGATTGGCCGCAACGGCGAGACGCTCGAGGCTATTCAGTTTTTGCTCAATCGACTGCTGCAAGCCAGGGACAAGGACGCTGAAAAAGTCATCGTCGATTGTGAGCATTACCGCTCCATGCGCGAAGATCGCATCGTGCAACGAGTTCGGGAGTTAGCGGAACGTGTCCGCATAACCGGTCGGTCGCTTCAACTGGAGCCGATGAATTCGTACGAACGCCGTCTGGTCCATAATGCCTTCAAAGACGATCCCGAAGTAGCGACATGGAGCCCGTCCGATTCGGCGCGTATCAAGCAAATCACTCTGGTCAAACGACAGGCAAAAAAAGAAGCGGCGCAAAAAGCACAGATGTCATCCTGATCCCGCAGTCGCGGGAGAACGATCCCGCTCAGAGTCGCAGATTACCGGTTAGCTACTGTAATAGGGCGCATTAATGGCTGCGCTAGCATTCCGAAAGCCACTCCATCGCCCGGCCAAATCACACCGTCGTAAGGCGGCGCCGAGACTGAGTGTTGGGCCGCTATTCATGTTTTACGCCTTCAATGTTTTTGCCGTCGATGTTGGCGTAAGTCTTGCGACAATAATCCGACAGTTCAAGCCAGACTCGGCGATAAGACATGAACTCCACCTGTGTGGAAAGCCAATTGGGCAGCCGATCTCGAAAGAAATCTTAAATTATCTGGTAGCGGAGTGTCGAAAATCTGAGAAGGGTAATCGCCTAAATTATGAAAACACTTACGGTTAAATCATTTGCTCTTTGTCTCGTCATCCTAGGACTTTGCGGGACTGTTTCCGCGCAGAGTGATTTGAAGCTGCCTGATGTCAGCCAGGCTGCCGAGGTTAAACAGCGCATCGCTCTGACCGATATCACGATTAAATACCATCGCCCATTAGTGAACGGCCGAAAGATTTGGGGAGGGCTCGTCCCGTACGGTAAGGTTTGGCGCGCGGGCGCTAACGAAAACACCACGTGCACAGTTATCTTTTCGAAAACCAATACCGGATGGGGAAGCTACAGCTACGACCAGAAGGATGATGCGTTACGTGTGGATGTGAAACCGAAACCCCTCGCTCAATCGGAAGAGGCGCTTGAATACGAATTTGAAAATTTGAAACCAGATTCGACGGCGGTGACGCTGAAATGGGAAAAGTTAGGTGTTCCTTTCACCGTCTCGATCAACGATGCGGATCAAACGTTGCAGAATATTCGCGCTCAAATGAAAGGCGCAGGCCAATTTGCCTGGCAAGCCCCAGACCAGGCGGCGCAATTTTGCTTGACCAAAAAGACTAATCTGGATGAAGCACTGCGTTGGGCAGATCTCTCAATTCAGAATGAGGAGAGATTCGAAAATCTCAGCACGAAAGCGGATATCCTTAAGGCGCTGAATCGGCAGGATGAGGCGAAGAAAACCTGGGACCAGGCGCTTGGGAAGGCCGCTGCACCGCAGCTATACACATATGGTCGACAGCTCCAGAATCAGAAAAAGGGGGCTGAAGCAATGGAGATCTTCAAAGAGGTCGCCAAACGGTTTCCGAACGGAGTGTTCGGATATTTAGCTCAGGCCCGCATCAAATCTGCGTCTGGTGATTTTGCTGGCGCGCTGAACGATGCGAAACAGGCGCAAGCTGCCGCTCCCAGTGATGCGCAGAAGCAGGCTATCCAGGGGCTCATCGATCGGCTCGGAGCGAAGCAGGACATCAATAAATAACGCGGCTATCTCGGACTTGGGACGATAGTCTCGATGGGACGCTCACCGGAAAGTGCGCCGCTACGCATGATGCACCACAGGACTGAGCGCTGTTGGTGCGCAGTAGTTGTTGTTGCAATGCTCGCGGTCGTGGGCACGGCCAATTCGGCCGATGCGCCACCGTTGTTAGTTCCGGAACAAATGAGTGCTGGCGAGATTCAGCTCGCACTGCAGAAGCTCAACGTGCTTGGTCGAGTTCTTTACATTGCGGCTCACCCCGATGATGAAAACACAAATCTCATGGCGTTGTGGGCAAATGGCTCACTCTATGACGCTGCCTATCTTTCGATCACCCGCGGGGATGGCGGTCAGAATTTGATCGGGTCGGAGCTGCGCGAACGCCTCGGCGTTATTCGAACCGAAGAATTGCTAGCAGCGCGCCGTATCGACCACGCCAAACAGTTCTTCTCACGAGCTATCGATTTCGGGTTTTCGAAGACGGCTGAAGAAAGCATGCGGATCTGGGATCATGACAAGATTCTGTCCGATGTAGTTTGGGTGATCCGGAAGTTCCGACCGGATGTAATCGTGACGCGCTTCAGTCCGGAGGATCAATTGACGCACGGCCATCACACGGCGTCAGCCATTCTGGCGCTCGAAGCATTCTCGGCTGCCGCTGACCCAAATCGCTTCTCAGAGCAACTGGCTTTCGTGAAGCCATGGCAGCCGACGCGATTGGTTTGGAACACGTCTCCGTTTTTCTTTTCGAACCGCAACATTCCTTTCGATCCAACAGGTCTAACTGTTTTGGAAGCGGGTGGTTACAATCCGCTTCTCGGGAAGGCGTACACAGAAATCGCAGCAGCCAGTTTGAGCATGCACAAAAGCCAGGGCGTTGGCAGCCCGCCGCGACGCGGAGTGCGAAAGGAATATTTCAAACCGTTGGAAGGTCAGCCGATGACGAGCTCGCTCTTCGAAGGCATCGATACGACCTGGTCGCGCGTCCCCAATTCGGAATCGATTGCTGCAGAAATTGGTAAGATTATTTCGCACTTCCATCCAGTCGATCCGGCAGCATCAGTGCCTGAGTTGTTGAAGCTGCGGCAGACGATGAGTGAAATTAAGGGCGACTCCTGGGTTCCGGAGAAAAAAGCGGAGCTGGACGAAATCATCGCGGCATGTCTGGGCCTGCATGTGGAAGCGTCAACGACCAACGAAACTGTCACACCGGGGCAAACGACGACAATAAAGCTGGAGGCGATTAACCGCTGCAGTATTCCAATCACGTTACAGGAGGTACGATGTCCCAACTCCGGTGGCTCGATGAAAATCGATGCGGCGCTTCCGTCGAACGAACTCGTTACGAAGGAACTCTCGTGCAAGATCCCGGAGAATGCTCCCTATTCGCAACCCTATTGGCTGCGTAAACCTGGAACGCTCGGCGCCTTTGCTGTTGATGACCAAACATTGGTCGGCCTGCCCGAAAATCCGCCCGAGTTTCCTGTGGAAATGGTGCTGCAAGTGAACGGACAGGAACTCCGCTATACCTTGGACACAAAGTACCGCACGGTCGATCCGGTGGCGGGGGAGGTCCGCCAACCCTTGGTCATTGCGCCACCGGTTTTCGTGAAGGTCGCTGACAACGTATTGGTATTCGCGACAAAGCAGCCAAAACCCGTTTCGGTGCGTGTCACTGCGACAACCGGTCCTGTGAAAGGAGAACTTAAACTGGCTGTGCCGCAGGGGTGGGGAATCGATCCGACGTTTGTACCGATAGATTTGAAGGGAGCCAATGCCGAGACGGTAGCAACGTTCACCGTCAGTCCACCAGACCACGATAGCGAAGGGACCTTGCGAGCCATCGTTTCTACGGGCGGCCGCGATTATTCGTTCGAGCGTCTGCGCATCTCCTATCCGCACATTGGTGTTCAAACGCTGATGCCGCCGGCAGAAGTAAAACTTGTTCGGGCTGATATTCGCAAGAAAGGCGAACGCATCGGTTACATTCCGGGTGCCGGCGATGACGTTCCAGAAAGCCTGCAACAGATCGGTTACTCGGTGAAAATCTTGAGCGAAGACGATATCACAGCGAAAAACCTCGCGCAGTTCTCCGCTGTGGTACTCGGGATCCGCGCCTATAACACGCAAGAGCGAATTGCCAATTGGTTGCCGGAGCTTTTTGCCTATGTAAAGGCTGGAGGCGTAGTGATTGCACAGTACAACACCCTGGCAGAACTCAAGATCGAGCAGTTTGGGCCATATCCGTTGGAAATCTCGCGCGACCGCGTCACTGACGAAAAAGCGGACGTGCGTATTTTGGCACCGAATCATTCACTCATGACTTCGCCAAACAAAATCACATCGAAAGATTTCGAAGGCTGGGTTCAGGAACGCGGGCTTTACTTTGCTAAAAAATGGGATCCAGCCTGGACGCAGATCCTGTCGTGCAACGACCCGAACGAAAAGCCACTCGATGGCGGTCTTTTGGTTGCAAAGTTCGGCAAAGGCTACTTTATCTACACGAGTTATTCCTGGTTTCGGCAGTTACCGGCCGGAGTGCCGGGAGCTTACCGGTTATTCGCGAACATGTTGTCGCTGGGGAAATGAACTTGAGTGATAACAAACCAGACCCGCGTTCCTGGCGCAAAGCATATGGCTTGTCGCTTTCCCTTTTTGCAGTGGAGGTGGTGCTTCTCTACCTCTTCACCGTCCGGTTTTCGTGAACCGGCTGGATTATCTCGTTCTCATCGCCACGATTCTGGCGATCCCGCTTTATGGTCTATGGCGAACGCGCGGAAGCGCCTCGTTAGGTCAATATCTCAAGGGCGATTCGAGTATTCAGTGGGCAACCATCGGACTCTCCGTGCTCGCAACCCAGGCAGGGCCGATCACGTTTCTTTCCATGCCTGGCCAGGCGTATGAGAGCGGCATAGGTTTTATCCAAAATTATTTTGGGCAGCCGCTCGCATTGATCGTTGTGTGCGCCGTGTTCGTTCCGATCTATCAGCGGCTGAAAGTTTACACTGCCTATCAGTACCTCGGTGAGCGATTCGACCGGAAGACGCAGCTACTCGGAGCATTCCTGTTTCTCGTGCAACGCGGCATCGCTGCTGGAATCACGATTTACGCGCCGGCGATTGTTCTCTCCGCTTTACTCGGATGGCGCCTGGATCTGACCATCTGGCTCGCGGGCGGAGTAGTGATCGTGTACACGGTCGTGGGCGGGACCAAGATTGTAAGCATCACCCAACGATACCAGATGATCGTGATCTTGGTCGGCATGGCGATTGCATTTGCGGTCGTGGTTTACCGGCTATCGCCCGACCTGTCGTTTGAACATACGCTGTCGGTCGCGGGCAAAATGGGCAAGCTGGAAGCAGTCGATTTCTCGGTCGATCCGCATAAGCGCTATACATTCTGGTC
>QHRI01000093.1 GCA_003221375.1 Verrucomicrobiota bacterium | reverse complement strand
GCTCGTGTTTTGGTTCGCTCTCGGTTGGCTCGATCATCATCGTTCCGGCGACCGGCCACGAAACTGTCGGGGCGTGAAAACCATAGTCCATTAATCGTTTTGCTACATCTTCGACTTCGATGCCTGCGCTTTTCCACTGACGAAGATCGATGATGCACTCATGCGCAACGAGTCCACGCTTGCCTTTGAAAAGCACAGGGAAATAGGGATCGAGACGTTTCGCGATGTAATTCGCGTTTAAGATCGCAACTTCGCTTGCCCGTTTTAATCCCGCCGCGCCCATCATACGGACGTACATCCATGTGATCGTCAGAATGCTAGCGCTGCCGTAAGGTGTGGCTGAAATGTTGCCGCCTGTGCCTCCGCCGTGGCGGTAATCTGAGCCGTTCCCAATCGGCGCGCGTTTTCCATATTCGCCTTCACCAAAGAGCACTCGGCCAGTCTCGGGATCGAGAACGAATTCCCGCGGCAGATACGGCGCGAGATGCTTGGCGACGCCGATTGGCCCCACGCCAGGACCGCCGCCACCATGCGGAATGCAAAACGTCTTGTGCAAATTTAGATGACAAACGTCTGCACCGTAATCACCCGGGCGGCAAAGGCCGACTTGCGCGTTCATGTTTGCGCCGTCCATGTAAACCTGACCACCGTGCGCGTGCACGATGTCGCAAATTTCGCGAATCGTAGGCTCAAAGACGCCGTGCGTGGAAGGATAGGTCACCATCAGCGCCGCGAGGTCGCGCGCATGCTCGTCCGCTTTCGCGCGCAGATCCGCAAGATCGATGTCCCCATCTTTCAAGCAGGCGACCGAGACAACCCTGAAGCCCGCCATGTGTGCGCTTGCGGGATTCGTGCCGTGGGCTGAGCTCGGGATGAGGCAAACGTTTCGGTGCCCTTCATTACGCGAAGCGTGATACTCGCGAATCGCCAGCAGGCCCGCGTATTCGCCCTGCGATCCAGCATTCGGCTGCAATGAAACCGCGTCGAATCCGGTGATTTCGGCAAGCCAGTTTTCGAGCTGTTCGCACATCTTTGTATAACCAGCAGTCTGTTCTGTCGGCGCGAACGGATGCAGCCTGGAAATTTCCGGCCACGAAATCGGAAACATTTCCGCGGTGGCATTCAATTTCATCGTGCACGAACCGAGCGGGATCATGGACGTAGTCAATGAAAGGTCTCGTGATTCGAGCTTCTTGAGATAACGCAGCATTTCCGTCTCGGTGTCATGCGTGTTGAAGACAGGGTGATTGAGAAACTTGGAATTCCGCATTGCGGATTGCGGAATGCGGATTGGCGGCTCGCCCAGTTCGTCATCGGCGAAATCGCGCACGGCTGTGCCGCGAAAGATTGACATCAAGAGCTCGATGTCGCGTGAGGTTGTCGTTTCGTCGATCGAAATACCGACAGCATGCGGGCCAAGTGCGCGCAGGTTGCAATCCGCTTTTTCCGCGTGATCCAAAATGGCTTCGCTCGAATCAACCTCGACGCGAATTGTATCGAAGAAATTTTCGTGCGTAATACTCAAGCCAAGCGCGCGCAGACCATCGGCAAGTCGACTTGTTAGGCGATGCACGCGCTCGGCGATTGCGCGGAGACCCCCTGGGCCATGATACACGGCATACATCGAAGCGATGACAGCCAGGAGAACCTGCGCGGTGCAAATGTTGCTCGTGGCTTTGTCGCGACGGATGTGTTGCTCGCGCGTTTGCAGTGCGAGTCGATACGCAGGTCGGCCGTCTGCATCGTGCGAAACGCCTACCAGTCGGCCAGGCATGTGGCGTTTATATTGATCGCGAGTGGCGAAATATGCCGCGTGTGGTCCACCGAACCCGAGCGGAACGCCGAAGCGTTGCGTGTTTCCGACCGCAACATCGGCCCCAAATTCTCCAGGCGGTTTCAGTAGTGTCAGCGCCAGGATGTCGGCTGCGACTACCACCAGCGCGCCGGCGTCATGTGCCTGCTTAATGAAATTCGTGTAATCGTAAATCGCGCCATCAGTGGCCGGATACTGGACTAGCGCGCCAAAAACGGTGTCGTCGAATTTGAAACGCGAATAATCCCCAGTCTTAACTGTAATCCCTAGCGGTTTCGCTCGTGTCTGAACAACGGCGATCGTTTGCGGATGACAATTGTTAGCGACAAAAAACGTTTTGCGATTCGGAACGACCGCATGGCAAAGCGTCATTGCCTCGGCCGCCGCAGTCGCTTCATCCAAGAGCGAAGCATTGGCGATCTCGAGCCCAGTCAAATCGGTGATCATCGTTTGAAAGTTTCAAGAATGTTTCGTTGGATAACTGGCGGCATAACGCAATCGGAATAGCCACAGCCGACAAATGAGCGCGCGATCTTGTTCTTTCTGGAAATCCCGCGGAGTTCGGCGAGCGCTTCCGTCTCCGATTTCGGTTGGGGCAGGTTCAGTTGTCGATCGAACCGGATATTCTTTGGAACGGCGGCTTCAACCAGGGAATCAAGATCTTCGAAGCCGACCTCGCGCAGCATGACGCGCACCTCGTCTTCGTTCGGACCAATGTGGCGGCGCGCGAACGAATTCGGGTCGATTGTTTTTTCACGCCGTTGCATGGGGCAGACTACGGAAAGCGAATCGCGCTTCAAGTTTGGCGGGGCGCCTGATGCCAGTCCGGCTCGGACCGGTGGGGCCCTACCGTTACGTTGCGTCGTGAATTTCCACACCGCGGCTTTTCAATAAGGCGCGGAGCTCGGCCAAATGTTGATGGTTGCGGGTTTCGACCGTGCAAAGAACGTTCACAGCTGAGACGTCCGGGCTGGCGAAAGCGCGATCGTGCACGACTTGCTTGACACTTGCTCCTGTCGAAGCAATCTGCGCCGCCAGGTCAGCCAACCCGCCGGGCCGATCGCTGATCACGGCAGTGAACCGGCCAAGTCTGCCATCCGCGACGAGGCCGCGTTCGATGACACGACTGAGCACATTGGGATCAATGTTGCCACCGCAAAGCAACAAAATCACTTGCCTGCCGGCGAGCTCTTTTAACTTTCCGGACATACACGCAGCCAGCGGTGTGGCCGCAGCTCCTTCAACAACGCTTTTTTCCAGTTCAACCAGACGGAGAATTGCCAGAGCGATTTGTTCCTCGCTTACGGTAATCGTCACGTCGACAAGTGGCCTCGCAATTTGGAACGCATTCGCGCCGACCTGCGGAATGGCGAGCCCGTCTGCGAGCGTCGGACGCATCGCAATTTTACTTGGCTTCCCTCCTTCAAGTGCAGCTGAATAACTGGCCACGTTTTCTGCTTCAACAGCGATAATTTTCGCGTGTGGTCGCAGATTTTTTACGGCCAACGAAACGCCAGCGAGCAAACCGGCTCCCCCTACGGGGACAACTACAGCCTCAAGGTCGGGAATTTGCTCAACGATCTCCAGTCCCATCGTTCCCTGGCCCGCAATGATCGCGGGATCATCGTAACCGTCGATATATGCCAGGCTTTTTTCCCTCGCGATCTGATGCGCATACGCTTTCGCTTCGCCGAAATCTTCCCCGTGCAAAACGACTGTTGCACCGAGTTGCTGGCACGTGCTCACTTTTATGAGAGGCGCGAATTTTGGCATGACCACTGTCGCGGGAATGCCAAGCAATCGGCCCTGATACGCGAGTGCTTGAGCGTGGTTACCCGCTGACGCAGCGATGACTCCGCGTTTCTGTTGATCGTGCGACAGTTGCGCGAGCGCATTGCGCGCGCCCCGTTCCTTGAAGCTTCCCGTGCGCTGCAAGTTGTCGAGCTTGCAGAAAACTTTCATGCCGGTGATTTCGCTCAGCGGAATGGAAGGCGGACAAGGCGAACAGTAGACTGCGTCCGCAATGCGTTTGCGCGCTGCTTCGATGTCCCGAAACGTGGTCAAACCTTTAACTTTCGAGTGCTGCCTGCGCAGCTGCCAATCGCGCAATAGGAATCCGGAATGGACTGCAACTGACGTAATCCAAACCGAGGCGGTGACAAAACTTGACGCTTGCGGGTTCGCCGCCGTGTTCGCCGCAAATTCCCAGTTTGATGTTAGGCCGGGTCTTGCGCCCGAGGTCGCGCGTTATTTCCATTAGACGACCCACGCCTTTCTGATCGATCGACGCGAAGGGATTTGAATCGACGATATCAAGCTCGGCGTAAGCGGGAAGGAAACTCCCGGAATCGTCCCGGCTCATTCCCAGCGTCGTTTGGGTGAGATCGTTCGTGCCGAAACTGAAGAACTCGGCGTCGCGCGCGATCTGATCGGCCACTAGCGCGGCGCGCGGGATTTCGATCATCGTTCCCACAAGGTAATTGAATTTCGTATTCGTTTCCTTCGCAACATCACTGGCGACGCGGCGAACGATTTCGATTTGAAGCTTCAGTTCGCGCGGGAATCCGACCAGCGGAATCATGATTTCGGGGCGGACCTTGATTCCTTTGGCTTGCACTTCAGCTGCAGCCTCAAAGATCGCGCGTGCCTGCATTTCGGAAATTTCAGGATAAACGATCCCAAGGCGGCAACCCCGATGGCCGAGCATCGGATTAAATTCATGGAGTTCGTGCACACGACGGGCGATTTGCTCAACGGCGACGCCAAGCTTGTTCGCGAGTTCGTTTTGCTGGGCGTGATCGTTAGGCAAAAATTCGTGGAGCGGTGGATCGAGGAAACGAATGGTGGCGGGCAATCCTTTTAACGCCTTGAAGATGCCAATGAAATCAGCACGCTGATACGGAAGTAGTTTGGCCAGTGCGCGTGCCCGCTCATCCTTCGTACCGGCGAGAATCATCTCACGCATCGCGTCAATCCGATTGCCCTCGAAAAACATATGCTCTGTTCGGCAAAGCCCGATACCTTCCGCCCCGAAGGCGACGGCGTTTGTTACCTGCTCAGGTGTGTCCGCGTTTGTGCGCACGCCCAGGATGCGAAATTGATCCGTCCACTTCATGAGCTTTGCATACTCCCCGTAAACGATACTTTTCTTTGGACCGAGTGAACGATCGACCAGCACCTGAACGATTTCGGACGGTGCAGTTGCCACTTCGCCAGCAAAAACCTCTCCCGCGGTTCCATCGATGGAGATATAATCGCCTCGATTTAACGTGGTGCCGTTGGCGCTGAGTGTGCGTTTTTGGTAATCGATTTGGATTCCCGTTGCGCCGCACACACATACTTTTCCCATTTGCCGGGCGACCAGGGCCGCGTGCGACGAGACGCCGCCGCGCGACGTTAGAATGCCTTCGGCAGCAATCATGCCGCGGAGGTCTTCCGGCGAAGTTTCAATGCGCGCAAGGACTACTTTCTCACCTTTCTCCGAGCGGACGACCGCTTCTTCCGCACTAAACACAACGCGCCCGCAAGCCGCTCCCGGGCCGGCAGCCAAACCGGTGCCGATCTTCTTTGCTTGTCTCGCTGATTGCCGGTCAAAGATTGGGGCTAAAAGATGAGCAAGCGAATCCGCGGGGATGCGGCGCACAGCATCTTTTCTTGTGATCAATTTTTCATCGACCATGTCCACGGCAATACGCACGGCGGCATGGCCAGTGCGTTTCCCGTTGCGAGTCTGCAGAATGTAGAGGCGATTTTCCTCTACAGTGAACTCAAGGTCCTGCATGTCCTTGAAATGACGTTCAAGAAGCGCGCGCACCTTCATCAGCTCTTTATGAGCGACCGGCATTTCCTTAGCCAAATCGGCAATCGGGTGCGGCGTGCGCACGCCGGCGACAACGTCTTCGCCCTGAGCGTTGATCAAATACTCCCCGTAAAAAACTTTTTCACCGGTCGCTGGGTCGCGCGTAAAGGCGACCCCGGTTGCGCTCGTCTCGCCCATGTTCCCGAAGACCATCGTTTGCACATTCACAGCTGTGCCCCAATCGTGCGGGATGCCGTATCGCCGACGATAAACGATTGCCCGATCGTTCATCCACGATCCAAAAACCGCACCGATCGCGCCCCAAAGCTGTTCTTTTGGATCTTGCGGAAACCATTTTCCGGTCCGCTCTTTGATTAGCGTCTTGAACCGTTGCACCAGTTCTTTCAGAACGGCGATCGTCAATCTGACGTCTGGGAAGTCGTGTTTGCCGTAGCGTTCGTCCTTTAGATGTTCGATGACCGCCTCAAATGGTTCGTGGTCCTCGCCCGCCCGCTTCTGAACTCCCATGACTACATCACCGTACATTTGCAGGAAACGGCGGTACGAATCCCAGGCGAAACGCGCGTTGTTTGTTTTTTTCGCGACAATCGCGACAACCTCGTCATTCATGCCGAGGTTCAGGATGGTGTCCATCATTCCGGGCATGGAATCCCGCGCGCCCGATCGCACGGAAACGAGCAAAGGCTGCTCTTTGTCGCCAAATTCTTTCCCCACCGAATTTTCGACTTTTGCCAGCGCCGCCGCCACCTCCGCCTCGAGCTCTCGCGGGTAACTCCGGTTATGAGCGTAAAAGTGAGTGCATACTTCGGTCGTAATGGTGAACCCCGGTGGCACCGGCAGGCCGATCCGCGTCATCTCGTGAAGATTTG
>QHRI01000092.1 GCA_003221375.1 Verrucomicrobiota bacterium | reverse complement strand
TAAGAAGCGCGGCCCCGCGCAAGCGAGCCCACGCAGGACAGGCGCCTATATCGGAAAGAAGGGGTCAGTCGTCAAGGCGAGATTTAGGCAGCTGATTTGGCCACAGGCAGCGCGTTTCTTCAATTCAAAAGTTCATACCAGTTATTTCGTCGGCGTGGTTCGTAGCCCGCGGCGCGAATGAGCGATTCAATTTGCCCCTCATCCAGTCGAAATGTTGTTCCCGCGCTGCTGACAACATTCTCTTCCATCATCACGGATCCGAAATCGTTCGCGCCGTATCTGAGCGCGATCTGGCCAATCTCCGGACCCTGCGTGACCCAGGAGCTTTGCACATTCTCGATGTTGTCCAAAAATATCCGGGCCAGTGCCTGTGTTCGTAAATATTCAGCCACGCCGGTTGGAAGCTTGACCTTCAAGACTGTGTGCTGAGGTTGAAAGGTCCAGCAGATGAACGCCGTAAATCCACCGCTGCGATCCTGCTGATCGCGGATGCGTCTCAGGTGTTCGACCCGCTCTTCAATGGTTTCCACGTGTCCAAACATCATCGTCGCGCTGGATTTCAATCCGAGCTCATGCGCGATTTGCATGACTTCCAACCATTGATCGCTGTTAATTTTCAACGGCGAAATTTTTTTCCGCACTCGATCCACCAGAATTTCTCCACCACCGCCCGGTATCGATCCGAGTCCAGCCTTCTTGAATTGCGAGATAACTTCGGATATGGACATCCGGAAGGTCGCCGCGAAATGCTGAAACTCGGGCGGACTGAATCCGTGGATATTAATGTGCGGGTATTTTTCCCGGATGTGATGCAACAGATCGATATACCATTGGAACGGCAATTTCGGATGATGCCCCCCTTGCATCAGGATTTGAACGCCGCCAACGGAAGAAAGTTCGTCGAGCTTTTGATCGATCTGTTCGAATGAAAGAACATAATGATCTTCGTCCTTTTCCGTTCGATAAAACGCGCAGAACTTGCAGTAAACGTTGCAGACGTTGGTGTAATTGATGTTGCGATCGACAATGTAGGTGACGATCTCATTGCCGCGTCCGGCATAACTTTTCGCCTTTGCCAGATCGCGCCTCGCATTGGCCAGCGCACCGAGTTCCTCCAAAGGCCACCGATATAATACGAGCGCCTGATCTGTCGAAATCCGTTCACCCGCGAGCACTTTCTCGGTCAGTTCATCTTGATTTAAAGAAACCATCGCCGCCATTTTATATGACGCGGCGTCCCATTGCACGTAGATCATTCCGATGAATCATCCGGTGGCTATCGTCGGCGCCGGCGTCTCCGGGCTTATCTGCGGTGTCGTTTTCGCCGAGCGTGGATATCGAGCGACGATCTTCGCTAAAGAAATCGCCCAGCAAACAACTTCCGGGGCCGCCGCCGCGCTTTGGTTCCCGTACGATGTGGAACCGGCAGGCAAAGTTATCCCGTGGGCACTGGAAACATTCCGGGTGCTTGTGGATCTTGCACACGATTTCGAAAGCGGTGTTTCCATGATCGAGCTCCGCCAATTTTCGCGCAGTCAAGAAATTCAGATTCCAGATTGGGCGATCCCGCTCGCTGCGTGCAGACTTTCTGCTGTAGCCACGGCAGAGCCTGCCCGCCGCGGCGGGTGTCGTCGTGCGGGTGGATCGCAGGGGAAGCGCCTCGACACAGCGAGGCGGCTACAACATTTCATCAGTGGCTTTGTGCTGAACGTTCCACTGATGGACACGACGATTTATCTGGATTACCTCGCCATGCGTTTTCTGAAAGCAGGCGGCGAAATCAACGCAAATGTTTGTTTCGAACAACTCGAAGAAATCGATCAACAATTCGATCTTGTAATTAACTGTGCCGGAATCGGTGCCCGGGAACTCGTCCACGACTTTGATCTAGAGCCGCACCGCGGCCAGGTCGCGATTGTGCCAAAAATCAAAGATGTTTCATACGCGGTTGTTTGTGACGACGCCCCCCTGATGTACGCAATCCCGCGCAGGAACGATTGTGTTTTCGGAGGAACAAATGATCTCAGCGACGATTTTGCCGCCGATCCCGCAACAACCGCTCGAATCGTTGCCGAGTGCAGCCGTTCATTGAAGATCGACAAACCAAATGTTCTCGCCGAGCGGGTCGGGCTGCGACCGTATCGAAAATCAGGTGTTCGCCTCGAGCGCGCTCACTTGGTGGACGGTCGCACTGTCGTTCACAGCTACGGCCATGGCGGCTCCGGGTTCACACTTTCCTGGGGCTGTGCGCGTGAAGTTGTTGATCTTGCGCGGTTGTAGCAACGGGTACTCCCAAAACAGTACTGCGCTACGTCAACGCGATACACTGGAAGGAACTGACGACATCGTCCGGGCCCTTTGCTGCAAAGAAGCTTTCGTAATAGCCCGGCCCGAGGTCCCAGTACGGTCCTTTGTAGTAATCGTCGCGGTAAAAACGCCACACCCCGCTCACCACAATGAGGCAACTGATGCGATCGTTCCAAAAATCGCCCACATAATGGAAACTCAAGTTTGTGCGAGCGTAGGCGCCTTTGAACCCGACATGATCGTAAAGCACGATTTCCGGCAGACGAGTTGACTGCGTCACCAGCGGTACCGGCTCTTTTCCAGCAGCAGAAGAGTGATAACTCAGCGGACCGATTTTCCATTTCATGTCGATGACGCAGCCGTTATCCGGCGACAATTCAGTTTTAGGTATTCGTGGCATAAGCGTGTACGGGCGATGTTTTTCCCAATTTGACCAGATGAAATCCGATCTGTCGAGCAAAGAGATGACGCACTGCAGCTCGGCGGCAGCCTCGGAAGTCGCTAATCTTTCGCGCGCCCGATGACCCCGCAGGCAACGCGCGCGCCGGAGTCGCCAGCCGGTTGTGATTTGAGATCGTCCGCTTTCGCGTGAACCACCACTGAGCGCCCGATCGCCGAGCGTTCGTCATTCGTTAATGAGATTTGATGGTCCACATATTCGAGCTTTGCATTCCCAGAAGCGTCGGCTTGCACATTTCCCATATCGCCCACATGCCGTTCGGCCGACTCGGGTCCTGCATGCGGTTTGCTGGTTGGATTAAAATGAGCGCCAGCCGAACTCCCATCGGCTGCGCTGCAATCGCCGAATTCATGGACATGAAAGCCATGGTTGCCGGGAGTAAGGCCACTGATTTCCGCCCGGACTTGCACGCCATCGGCTACTTCGGTGAATGTGACAGTACCGCTCACCTTGTTTCCCGCGGTCGGATGAAGCACCGCAACGGTTTTCAAGG
Source organism: Verrucomicrobiota bacterium (assembly GCA_003221375.1). GTDB lineage: Bacteria > Verrucomicrobiota > Verrucomicrobiia > Chthoniobacterales > UBA10450 > Udaeobacter. Next base: position 59 of record QHRI01000092.1, on the reverse strand, counting down.
TTCTGGACGATTTTTCCCCCGGCGTTTGAGACTGCGCGGCGAAGCCGCTAATCAGGAAG
>QHRI01000091.1 GCA_003221375.1 Verrucomicrobiota bacterium | reverse complement strand
TCCTTGGCGGATTAACTGCCGCACCTTCATCGGTTACAAAAACCCAATCTGGGGTCGCAGAATCAAAAGCCGGGATAGGTGATGAGTCATCAGTAGCGATATTCCCTTTAGGAACCAGGTAGTGGCCATTCCACCTGGTACTCGTTACGTAACGACCATTAGCGGATGCGTCATCCTTCGAATTCACGGCTGAAGCACGGCTTGGCACACCAGGGGGTACCAAGATTGGATCTGCGCGAACGCTGCGCCGGATGAGGTTAGGGGCGCCTACCGCATTGCCGCTTCGTTGAGGAACCATGTTCGAAGTAGCCGTGGGCATGTAAACCGTGCTACCATCCGCCTCGCTAGTTGGTATCGAGCCATTCGCAATCTCTTGGCGAAGATCGCCGATGATGTTATCCATCGCACTTTGTGCTAATTGATCTGCGTTAGATTGGTTAAAGCTGCTGTGCGCAACCTGACGATCGCTTGTCGTGCGGGAAAGATAAGCGATACCTAACCCAGTCAGAAGCACGACGAACGCTAGCACGATGATAAGCGCGGCACCTCGCTGGCGAGCTGAAACCCTTTTGCGCAGCCAGTTCATCTATTGGGTTTTTAGATCGAAGTAGCGATTATAGATTCTAATTCCCTTCGCTGCTTCTGGTGGAACAGGCAAACCTGATGGCGTTAGGCCGGTCTGTGCTGCAGTTTCTACAACGCCCTTCCACTGAGCTTCCAGATCGCCGATCTTTTGTCCCCCAACTCCCCTGCCACGGGCATTCTTGAAGTCTGCCATGTCGGCAGCGAGATCGAGAATCCTGCCAGGAGACACGGCGTTTATTAATGCCCGGCTCCGCGGGTCTATTACGGCGATCGCGACCGCAATCGCTTCTACCTGCGTAAGACCGATATTTACTGGGTTGGTGATCGTTAGCTGATCTGGCAAGTCCCACCTGTCCCATGGCCAATCGGTAACCCGTCCGTTCTTAAGAAGATAGTAATACTCAAATCTGAAAACACCGGGGCCGATTACCTCGTAATCTGGAGAGTCACTGTTATTGGCGTTGTTATCATTGTTAATCGCAGGAGCCCACGGGCGACCGATCCCTGCGATTGTCTGCGGAAAAAAAACAATCGGATATGTCGCGAAATTTTGATTTGTCGTGGTATCGACCGCATTCCAAAGGAGCCCTTTAGCCATGCGTTCAAGCTTCGCATATGCGAGCTTCGAACTGTTCTCATTGACACGATAAGCCACTAACGAAATCGGACTTTGCTGCCGTGGAGCGGAGTCGGAGGGATAATACCCTGGCACCTGACTGAAGAAGGCAAACTGGTCACTGCCCTGGTCTCCGTTGTGTCCCTGCCCCCATCCGTGTCCGTTGCCATGTCCGTTGTAGTTTTGCCGCTGCTTTAGATAATAATCGATATCGGTGCGTTTCAGCATCTGGGCGAAATCCAGAGCCATACGATCAAAGACCGCTCTGGCCTGAGTGTCTGTGTCGATGTGTTTGTGGCCCGTCCGTGTTATAGCCGCTGCACTGGTCATCAGTTGCGCGACGATGAAAACTATGATCACAAGCACAAACACTGCCACGAGCAACTCGGAAAGGGTAAATCCACCGGGTATGCGCCGCAGCGCGACCATAGCAGAAGCTTTCGGATTCATCGATTTATGGCAATCAAACTTGTGACTGAGCCAGCTGGAACGCCACCCAGATCGGGATCGACTTGGAGGAGTCCCGTTTAGCGCGCCAGTCTGCTTCCCTTCGTTTGTGAAGTAAAGCGTAAAGGGCGTTGCTGTATCATGCCAGTGGCCATGCAAATCGCCCCACGCGCAGGGCGGCTCATTGCCGCAAACCTTTGATTCTAGTCCAGGTGGAAGCCGGATATCCGCACGCAGATCGGAAAAGATCGTTGAAATAATCTGGTTGGCGGTTGTCTGTTGGATGCTGGTTTGTTGAGTTTTTAAGCTTGTCGGTAGTAACCCTAAAACCGCAATCAGGCAGAACGCCGCCACGCCCAACGCCAATGTCACTTCAACAAGCGAAAAACCAGCACTTTGAGACCCGGAAGCTTTCAGGTCTCGAACATTCTGATAGCTGCTAGCATCGCCAATCTCAACCAGTCCCATTGGCAGGAGGTAGCGGCCAACAGGCGCTCGTTTCATACTTACAGAGAGCTTCATCGTCTGTAGATTATTACGTCACCTGTGAATCCGCTTATTTGAATCGCAGTGACGTTGCCCAGCCACATATTTGCGCTTTGGGTGACTCCCAAGGCAGTACCATGAGTAGGCAAAACTCCCACTTCGGCCTCCTTCACTATGCTAAAGCCCCCTCCATGAACCAGGGCCTCACCTCGAGGGCTGAACTGGATCCATTTATCGAATTCCTGGCCTTGAACTGTGAATGGATACGGAGTGTTGGCTGAAGTGGAGATTCGGTGATCGTCGTCCACGGCAGGACGGCTTTCAAAGTCGGTTCCGTCATTTTGCGGTTGGCCGGTGTCACCAATATGAATGTTGTTCAGGGTAATCATCTTTCCGATCTGGATAAGCTTGGCAGGAGGGAGCGAGTTGTTAGCGCTCCAAAGATTTGTGCCGTCCTTAGAGGCGACAATCGCGACCTGGACTCGCCCGGTTATGGCACCTGGTTAGCTTTCGCGTATGTTCGTGCGTTATCCAGCAACCCCTTGATGCCATAGACAGAGCTCGTGACGTCCCCTGCGCTTTTAATGGTTGTAAAAGCTGGGGCGAGTAGCACCAGCAAGACGGCAATGATAGCGATGACGATCAGCAGTTCGAGCAACGTAAAAGCGCTGGCGCGCTCACGTTGCTTGAGGGGGATAGAAGTCGTAAATCGGATGGCGCGACGGCTGGGACAGCCGTCGGCACAAAGCCGATCGCTGGCTTCCTGGGGAAACATGAGAATGAAGGAGGAGCGCGCATTATAGCAGAGCCTCGCGCCCATGCAAGGTCATCGGCGAACCGCCTTTGCACGCGTCATGTTCGCGGGAAACAGGGCAACGCTTAGAGGCTGCGGCTGCAAAAGACAATATAGATCGCACATGAGACACAAATCTGTCCGAAACGTGGCACAGACGTTCGCTGTTGACTGCACATACCATTTATTTTCTGTCGCGGCTGAGGACAGCCGCCTCTACACACTGATTTCTGTTACGGCTAAGGACTCCTAACGTTCGCGCGAACTGGCAGCCGCCTCTACGAGATTGCAGCCGGCACCCATTCGCCGTTGCTCAGGGCAAGCTTGCCGCTACAGTTTGCCCCTTATGCCATACAAAGATGTCGCTCCGCCTGCAGGTGAAAAAATTACCAGAACCGATAAACTGAATGTACCGGATCAACCGATCATTCCATTTATCCGTGGAGACGGTACCGGGCCGGACATCTGGGCGGCGAGTGAGCGCGTGTTCGATGCAGCCGTAGAAAAAGCTTACGGCGGCAGGAAGAAAATCGCGTGGTTCGAGGTTTTTGCCGGGCAGACAGCAAAGGACAAATTCGACGAATGGTTGCCGGAAGATACCGTAGAAGCATTCCGCGAATATCACGTGGGAATCAAGGGCCCGCTGACCACGCCTGTGGGCGGTGGCATTCGTTCGCTTAACGTTGCGCTTCGACAGCTCCTCGATCTTTTCGTGTGCCTGAGACCCATCCAGTACTTCAATGGCGTCCCCTCGCCTCTTAAGCATCCCGAAAAAGTGAACATGATTATCTTCCGCGAAAACACGGAAGACATTTACGCAGGCGTCGAATTCGCCCCCGGAACGCCGGACGCGGAAAAGGTTCTCGATTTTCTAAAGAAAGAATTTCCCCAGCAATTCGAGAAAATTCGCTTCGGGACGAAACAGAAGGCGGCGGAGTTTTGGAAAAAAGTTGGCGCACCGGAAAAGGACGACGTTTGCGTCGGAATCGGAATCAAACCAGTGAGTCGATCCGGCACCGTCCGCCTGGTGCACAGCGCGATTTCTTACGCGATTGCGAACCGCCGAAAGAGCGTAACGCTGGTCCACAAGGGCAACATTATGAAGTTCACCGAAGGCGCGTTCCGCGATTGGGGCTATGAAGTTGCCAAGCAATATTTCGGCGCGAAGGAGATCGATGGCGGTCCGTGGTGCGAGATTCCCATGGGCAAACCGGGGGCCGGCATCGTAATCAACGACGCCATCGCAGACAACGCGCTCCAGCAATTTCTGTTGCGCCCTGCAGACTATGACGTGATCGCGACGCTCAATCTAAACGGCGATTACTTGAGCGACGCGTTGGCGGCCCAGGTGGGTGGAATCGGAATCGCGCCCGGAGGAAATATCAATTACATCACCGGCCACGCAGTGTTTGAAGCGACCCATGGCACCGCGCCCAAATATACCAACCAGGACAAGGTCAATCCGGGCTCGGTGATTCTGTCAGGCGAAATGATGTTCCGTTACATGGGCTGGACAGAAGCAGCCGAGCTAATTCTGAAAGGCTTGAAGGGGGCGATCGCAAGCAAACGCGTTACTTACGATTTCGCGCGTTTGATGGAAGGAGCGACCGAGATCAAGTGTTCGCAATTTGGCGACAATGTCATCGCTCATATGTGAACGCGGCCGCCTTCGGTCGCGAATGACGAAGCCCGAATGTCGAATGCCGAAAGAATCATGAAAACCAAAACGCGCGATGCCACACTACCGATACTTCGTCATTGGATCATTCGTCATTCCTTCGAGCTTCGTCATTCGTCATTCGTCATTTGTTTTCTGTTGGCTTCGTTTGCGGGGATCAGCACCTCGTTCGCTGAAAAACGCGCCATTGCTGAAAAAGATCTATTCGATTTCGTGTGGATCGGAGATCCGCAAGTTTCGCCGGACGGATCGCGCGTGGCGTTTGTGCGCGTCACAGTCAATGAGAAGAAGGAAGGTTATAATACTTCAATCTGGAGTGTTGCGGTCGCAGGCGGCGAAGAACCTCGTCAACTAACAAAAGGCGATCACGATTCGGCGCCTCGCTGGTCGCCGGACGGGAAATTTTTGCTCTTCCTGCGTGCGGCAGAGAAGGATGGCAAGCCCGAGCCGACGCAACTGGCGATCCTGCCGATGACAGGCGGCGATTCATTCGTCTTTACCGATCTACCGAAAGGCGCCGGAAATCCAAGCTGGTCCCCGGACGGAAAAACAATCGCATTTACGAGTGACACGAATGCGGAAGATCTGGCGAAACAGGAAAAGCAAAAACGGAAAGAAGAGGAATCCAAAAAAGAGGGGCAAACCTCCTCATCCCCACGTCCGACGGCTTCCTCAGCAGGCGAGCAAAAAGGCGGGGCGGATTCTGAACACGAGAGCGATGTTCGCGTCATCACACACGCCGTTTATCGGCAGGACAATGAGGGCTACATCGATCCCAAGCACCCCACACACATCTGGCTCGTGAGCGCACCGCGCACAGCCGACTCAAAAGTAAAACCACGCCAGCTCACCACCGGCCGATTCGATGAAGAGAGCGCGATCTGGTCTAACGACGGTTCGCAGATTTATTTTACATCGGACCGGAACGACGAACCGTACTACGAGCTGCCGAAAACCGATCTCTATTCGGTGGCGGCAGCCGGCGGCGAACCCGTAAAAATCACTACGATTGATTTACAGATTGGGGGTTTTGGACCCGGCGGCGGCCTGTCGCTCAGCCCCAACGGGAAACAGGTTGCGTTTATCGCGTCTACCACACGCCCGATCAACTCATACACGCAATCGGACTTATGGGTCCTCGATCTTTTGCCAAACGCAAAGCCGCGCAATTTGACCGTGAACTTTGATTGCGACGTGCCTGGATTCGTGATCGGGGACAGTTCGCCGCCGCGGGCAGGTGGACAAAACAAGCCCATCTGGACCTCCGACGGAAAAGGCCTGATGCAGGTTTATGCAAAGGAAGGGAGAGCGAATCTCGCGTTGTTCGATGTGCCGGTAGCCCAGGACGCCGATCCGGGCAAAACTGAAGTGCACGATTTGACTTCTGGAGACCAGGTCGTGATGAGTTTTCGCGCGTCGCCTGACGTTTCCAAGTTGATCTATGTCGTTTCGACACCGACGAGCATCAACGATCTTTTTGTCCTGGATCGCGACACTCCTCGCGCGACGCCCACACAATTGACGCACATCAATGACGAGCTCTTGTCGAAGCTAAACCTGACAGAGCCGGAAGAGATCTGGTACGACAGCTTTGACGGCAAGCATATCGAAGCCTGGGTACAGAAGCCGCCGAACTTCGATCCACACAAGAAATATCCGTTGATCCTCAACATTCACGGCGGACCGCACGTCGCCTACGGTCATATTTTCATGCACGAATTTCAGTGGATGGCGGCCAAAGGTTACGTAGTGCTTTATCCGAACCCGCGCGGGAGTACGAGCTACGGCCAGGAGTTTGGAAATGTTATCCAGTATCAATACCCTGGGGACGATTACAAAGACCTAATGGCCGGCGTAGATGAAGTAATCAAACTCGGTTACATCGACGATAAGAAGCTCGGCGTGACCGGCGGGAGCGGCGGCGGGTTGCTGACCAATTGGGTGGTCGGCCAAACAAACCGCTTCGCGGCGGC
>QHRI01000090.1 GCA_003221375.1 Verrucomicrobiota bacterium | reverse complement strand
GAATTTCTCAATCACGGGCGCTGATTTCATTTCTTCGAACTTGCAATAGGGAAAGAAATAAGCGGGTCCTCGCGTCACGCCCGCATTTCGCAGCGCGTCGGTCACACGATCTTCGTCTGGCAATTTGCGATAATCACTTCTGTGGTAAGTGAGCAAGATGTGCACGATGAAGCTGGCGAAAAAGACAACGACAGCCGAAAGCAGAATGGGAAGCCACAAGGCAGTTAGCGGAATCATTCCTGTGCTTTTACTCCTTGCGTGATCCGAATGTCAACGGAAGTGACGAGTGGCCGCGTAAAGCTGCGCCACGCGGCCTATCGGAAGTGACAAGTGATGAGAACAGACGGAGATCTGTGACGTGCGTCAATTCAGAGTTTGTGAGCGAGAATTACCAACCAAAGGCTGGCATCAGGTTGGCTTGAGCCGCTAGTCGAGCGAGGCAGTTCGTAGAGGTTTTCAATTACAAATCCTGATTCGTTCAACTGCGAAGTCATCGCCGTCAGGCTCCAATGCACATCAACGATGCGAAGCTCGCGTTTGCCATCGTAGATCGTGACATTGAATAATGTGCCGTCATTAGAATAATCGCGGTTATTGAAGTCCGTGAAATAGTTCGAAAACTTACAGGTCCGAAAGCATGGATGTGTCACCGATGCGACCAGACGGCCATTCGAGCGAAGAAGCCTGGCGATTTCCGATAACGTGTCCAAGCAGGCCTCGCGACTCGTAAGGCACATCCAGACCGCATTAAAAGTTACGACGTCAAATACTCCGGACTGAATTTCGTGTGTCGCGTCAGTCACGCGGATTTGTTTGAAATCCGCACAGAGAGATCGCGCTAGAGATGCCATCCTTGGCGCCGGGTCATAGGTAACTATTTCCTGTAGCGGCAAGCTCTCCGCGCACAGGACTGCAAACTTTCCGTCACCACCGCCGTAATCTAACAATCGTTTCGGTTGAAGCTTCGTTAGTTTCTCTCTAATGAAAGTAAGGACAGCGCGTCCTTCCGGATCATCTATCTCAAAATAGGCGTCTGCAATCGCATTCCAGTCAGTGATGTTCATTCAGGTGGTACGACGTGCAAGATAGTGGAGAACGTAGGAGCTCCGTTGGACGCCAATCGGAGGCGAGGTAGATGCTTCCTTAGTAGTGCTGGCCGACGTATTCCCACATCTGGTGATGCCAGTAGGGCCATTCGTGCCCGCCCTCCGGGCCCCAATCGTCCAAGTGATGACCAATGCCGCGGTTTCTCAGGATCTCGGACATTCGGTAGCTCGGCCCGCTGTTCTCCCACGGACCGCAGCCGGTCACGAGCCGGATGTCGCAACTCGCGTAATGGTGAAAATACCATGGGTCACTCAGATTAGCCATGTAATCCACCGGGTTGTTGAAGTAGAAGTTGTCGTCATACATGCCGTCCATGGAGTCTCGCATGTCGTAAATGCCTGAGAGCGCGTAGCAGCGCTTCACGTGGTCGGGATGTTTGAAGAGAGTATTAGCCGCGTGATAGGCGCCGAGTGATGCGCCCAATGTTGCAATCCCGATGCCCGGCGTCTGGCACTGGGAGTCGATGAACGGGAAAACTTCGTTCGCCACATAGGCATCGTATTGCGCCTGCATCCAGCTCCGATGGAAGGGGTGTGCTCCCTTGTTATTGAACGAATCGCTCTGAACGCCGTTGATGCAGAAGATGCGGATTCGCCCCTGCTCGATGTAGGGGCTGAGCGTGCGAATCATGCTCTGACCTTCCATCTCCGATTCGTCGCCGCAGCTGGTCGGGAAAGCGAGGATCGGCCCGCCGTAGTTGCCGTAAATGGCGACGCCCATGTCGCGATTGAGACGGTGCGAGTACCAACGTTGATGGTCACGATGCATGGAACGAAGTAAGAATTAAAAAGTAAGAATTAGGAAGTACAAAGAGAATAATCTCTCAGGAAAACAGGAACGCAGGAATTCTTTTTAATCTGGAAGCAGGACTCCAAAAGACCTTGTCGGTCGCTCAGCGAAAGTAAGAAGGAAGGTTCCTGGGATGTTCGGGAAGAGTTCGTCCGAGGCGCTTTTCCAAGATGTGCGGCAAACCGCTGAATATCATGCGATCTGCTGCCGGTTCCTAAGTTTACGCTGCCTGCCTCGTCCTAAATTCACGCCGCCTTTTGCGCCGTTGAGCGGGTGAGCCATTCCTCGAAACGCGTCGGGGCGAGACGCGCGTTTTGGCCGGGGCTAAGGCTTTGATCGCCCAGCTCTGTGCCGAAGTAATGGGCATGGACGTCCGCGGTCACCTTCCGTGGGTCTCGCGTTGCGCTCAAGAAACGCCGGGCGAATTCATCCATTCGGATCGGTTCGGGACCGGCAATTTCGATTGTACCGTTTAATGGCTTGGCGAGTGCGAAGCCAGTCAGGGCGGCGACGACGTCATCCGCCGCGATAGGCTGAAAGAGGGCTGGTGATAACCGAACGGTTTGCCCTTCGGCGGCCGATTGCACGATGCCCTTCGCGAACTCGAAGAACTGCGTCGAGCGAACGATCGTGAATGGAATCCCTGATGCCTTGATCAAGTTTTCCTGAGCCACCTTCGCGCGCAAATACCCGCTCGCGGGAAGCCGGTCAGCGCCAACGATTGACAGCGCTACATGGTACCGTACACCGGCGGCCGCTTCCGCAGCAAGTAAGTTACGCCCTGCTGTCTGGAAGAATTCCATTACCGCGTTGTCCTCCCACGACGGCGCATTCGCGACGTCAACAGCGACCTGAGTTCCTGTTAGCGCTTCAGCCAGTCCCTCACCAGTAAAGGCGTTCACGCCCGAGGAAGGTGACGCACCCACTACCTCGTGGCCACGGTGCCGAAGATTGTTTACCACTTTTGTTCCGATGAGGCCAGTGCCTCCGATCACCACGATTTTCATTTTCTTATTCATGTTTCTGTCTTTTAATTGGTGTCCTTCAGAAAAGGAAACGGCCGCTCGAGGTCAAGGTAACTTAAGTTACCGTTTTCCGGCTCGGGTGCCGGCCCTCTCGAGGTCTAGTCGGTCACGACGTTCAAGCAGACTGGGATTGCGACTGCTTTAAAAGCGCGCCTGACTGAAACGAATTATTTTTGGGTCGTCTTTTGCTGGGCGACCTTGTTGCGAAACTCGTGCTCGCTCTCGCGCAGATACGTTTTGTACCCGTCGGGATCGATGAACGCGTTCGCGTCGCCGCGCAGCAGGCCTTCCTGTTTTTTCACGAAATGGAAGAAGCTCCCGTGCGATGCCAGAAAAATGTCGCAGGGCAAATGGTTCAATAACGCGAAAGACCTTTCGAAGTCGGATGTGATACC
>QHRI01000089.1 GCA_003221375.1 Verrucomicrobiota bacterium | reverse complement strand
ACATCAAACTGCATATTTGCTGTTAGCCGGGCTTGCGACGCCGCTCGTGCTTTCAGTGCATAGCGTGGTCAGCTTCGATTTCTCCGTCGCACTCGTGCCAGGCTGGCACTCTACAATTTTTCCACCCTACTTCGTTGCCGGCGCAATTTACTCGGGGTTCGCCATGTCGCTGAACATCATCATCCCGGTACGCAAAATTTATCACCTCGAGCACCTGATTACCGAACGGTACCTGAACAACATGGCCAACATCATGTTGGTGACTGGGCTGATTGTCGCCTATGGCTATTTCATCGAAGCGTTCATGGCGTTCTACAGCGGCGACATTTTCGAGCGCTACATGATGTTCAATCGTGCGTTCGGTCCATACGGCTGGGTCTTTTGGTTGTTGATACTTTGTAATGTGATTGTGCCGCAGACACTTTGGTCGGCGCGCATCCGGCGCAACACGGTCGCTCTTTTCATCGTCGCGCTTTTCATCAACGCCGGAATGTGGATCGAACGTTTCGTCATTGTCATCACCAGTCTGAGCCGCGATTTCACACCATCGGCCTGGCACATGTTTTCACCAACCAAGTGGGATTGGATGACACTCTTTGGCAGCGTCGGACTTTTTCTCACCCTTCAGTTCTTATTCATGCGGCTAGTGCCGATGATTTCGATTTCCGAAACGCGCGAGCTGGTTGCCGAACATGAAAAAGCAACGATCAAATGACCCAGGCTTACGGATTACTCGCAGAATTTTCGAACCACGAAGAATTGCTGCGTGCGGCCGAAAAGGCACACGCAGCCGGATTCCGAAAGATGGACGCCTTCGCGCCGTTCCCGGTGGACGGACTTCCGGAAGCGCTTGGAAAGAAAACGCGTTTGCCATTGATCGTGCCGGCATTCATTCCCATCACGTTCGAACTAACCGTGCTGGCAGCCGGCCTCACTGCGTTCTTTTTTTCATTGGGCTTGAGCGGCCTGCCGCGGCCACATCATCCGCTTTTCAATGTCCCCGAATTCGAACGCGCGTCGCAGGACCGATTTTTCCTGTGTATCGAAACACGCGATCCAAATTTCCATCGCGATCAGACGCGCGCCTTTCTTCAAAGCCTCAATCCATTGTCGATTGCGGAGGTGCCGGAATGAATCTCATTAACGCCGAGGCTTTAGCCCGGTGTATAGCCAAAGACAGAAAGCCGGAGTCGTTTCAATGGCTTCTTAACGGCGAACAAACCGTTAAAACGGTTCGATTGGCTCGATGGTTCTTTCACCGGGCTAAAGCCCCGGTGTTAATGACAGCGCATCGCAGGCAGTTAACGGGCCGTGTGCAGTCGACGCGCGGCGGCGCGCCCGGTGGTCGCGCCCTACCATTCGTCATCGCTGCGCTCTTCTTCGCCGCCTGTCGTCCAGACATGATGAATCAACCCAAAGCCAAAGCCCTTTCGGAAAGCGATTTTTTCTCAAACGGAGCCAATGCCCGGCAACCACCGGCGCACACCGTTCCCCGCGGCGATGCTCGGGAGGATATAGCGTTTTATACAGGGCAAACGAATGGAATTTATGTGACTCAGCTGCCTGTAAAGTTGACCCGCGACGTGATGAGTCGTGGTCGCGAACGTTTCGAGGCCATCTGCGCCGAATGTCACGACCGCACGGGCAGCGGAAACGGCATGGTGGTCCAACGCGGATTTCCGCAACCGCCATCGTTTCACGTCGATCGGTTGCGTAACGCGCCGATCGGCCATTTTTTCGATGTAATCACGAACGGCTACGGCGTGATGTATTCCTACGCCACGCGGGTTGAGCCGGAGGATCGATGGGCCATCGCTGCTTATATTCGCGCGCTGCAGCTTAGCCATAACGCAAAGCCGTCAGATGTTGATCCGGGCGAACGAGCAAAACTCGAGGCCAAGAAATGAACTCCGTTCTTGATCGCTCCGTTGGCCGCGCGAAAAATGTTTCGTTGATTCTTGGCACGATTGGGCTCGCCGGATGTCTCATCGGCTGGTTCATCGCGCCGCGCGATTTCTTTGTCGCTTATCTTTTCGGCCATTTTTTCTTCCTGGGTCTTTCGCTCGGATCGCTGGGGCTACTGATGATCCATCATCTGACTGCCGGCGATTGGGGCTATGCGGTACGGCGCTTTCTGGAATCCGCGGTGGGTAACTTGCCTCTGCTGGCTCTTCTCTTTGTGCCGATTTTTTTTGGATTAGCGCAACTGTACCCGTGGCAAAATCCAACTGTCGTTGCGGCAAACGAAACTCTGCGGGTAACGCAAATGTATCTGAACCCACCGGGGTTTGTTCTCCGCACAGCGATTGTTTTTGCGATTTGGATTGTCATGGGGAGACAGTTGCTGAAATGGTCCGCGGAACAGGATGCGACCGTTTCGCTCGCGCCGACGCGTAAGATGCGAACGTTGAGTGGGCCAGGCCTGGTGATTTACCCGATCACAATGACGTTTGCAGCGGTTGACTGGTTGATGTCGATGGAAGCGGATTGGTTCTCGACCATGTTCCCTATTCTCATTTGCATCGGCCAAATTCTGAGCGCGCTGGCGCTCGTAATCCTACTGCTTACCTGGGCGGCGCGTTCATCGGCTCTTGGTCCGCTCGCGAGTGAGGAAAACTTTCACAAGCTTGGAAACTTGCTGCTCGCCTTCACGATGATGTGGGCTTACCTCGCGTTCGGGCAGCTGCTTGTCATCTGGTCGGGAAATCTGCCGCACGAAATCTCGTGGTACCTGCACCGCATCAGCGACGGCTGGAAGTGGATTGCCATCTTCATCGCGCTCTTCCATTTTTTTGTTCCGTTTTTCCTGCTGCTGATGCGGCCGGCCAAAAAGCGGCGGGGCATCCTGGCGTGCATCGCAGCGTGCGTGTTCGCCGCGCACATTGTAGCCATTTGGTGGACGATCGCGCCGAGCATTTACACCAGGCACGTTTACGTCGGCTGGCTCGCTCCTGCCGCCTTTCTGGGCATCGGCGGTATCTACTCTTTCGCGTTTCTGAAGAGTTTGGAAAGAAGGCGCCTCGTTCCACAAAACGATCCGCGGCTCGCGCTTGCTGTGCCAACATGACCACAAAAGAACAAACACACGATCACGAACAAAAAGACGTCGACGTTTTGTCGTTAATTACCATCGCGTTCCTTCTGTTCTTGTCGTGCGTGATCATTTTCCTCGTTGTCTGGGGAATGATGCATTACTTCAAATTTCACGAGTCGGCCAAAACTGCCGGACAGCCGAATCTTCCGGTTACGAGCTCTACAGAATTTCCCAAGCCACGATTGGAAATTAAGGGATCGGTCGATTTGGCAAGATTTCGAGCCGCGGAGGCTGCCGACCTTGATTCTTACGGCTGGATCGATCGGAGCTCAGGAACGGTACGCATTCCCATCAATCGCGCCATGCAACTGCTGCTGGAGCGTGGATTACCCGATGTCGGCGCCGGGCAAACGCCTCTTACTTTAATGCAGGCTCGGCCTGCGGAAACCGCCACACCGCCGCAGATACCGGAAAGTCCATGAGAAAGATCGCGTTCGCACTCGTGTTAATTTGCGCGTTCGCGGGACGAACACGCGGATTAACACCGGGCGATCTAAGTCGCGTGACTTTCGACCAACACCCGGGCGTGCAGATCTCACCCGATCTCGTTTTTCGCGATCAAAACGATCAGCCGTTCCGGCTCGGCGACCATTTCGGAAAACACCCGACCATCCTTGTACTGGGCTATTACCGCTGCCCAATGCTCTGTTCGCTAATCAACGACGGACTGATTCATGCACTTCAGGAGCTGCCTCTGAACGTGGGCCGAGATTTTCAAGTCATCAATGTCACTATCGATCCGGCAGAAACGCCGACTGTTGCGGCACAGAAAAAATCAGAGTACCTCCACCAGTACGGACGACGGGGTGCACCAGAGGGCTGGCACTTTCTCGTCGGTGACAAAGGCTCGATCGCACAACTCGCCGATCAAGCAGGCTTTCGTTACGCTTACGATCCGCAGACACATCAATACGCGCATCCAAGCGGAGTCATCGTCCTGACACCTAAGGGAAAAATCTCGCGGTACGTCTTCGGGGTGAGATTGGATGCGAAGGAACTGCACGACGCAATTGTCGCCGCAAAGGAAGAGAAATCGTCTTCGGTCATCTCGCAAGTCTTTCTGCTTTGTTATCATTACAATCCCATTACCGGGAGATACGGCGGATTGGTCCTGGCAACTTTGCGCGTCGCGAGTCTGGGATTTATGGCTGCGATCGCATGGTGGATTTTTTCGATGGCGCGCCGACCAGCGGGAGAACACGCGCAAATCAATTGAGCCATGGATCAATTCCGTATCTTTCCGCCGCAAGCTTCCACGACATCACATGAAGTAGACACGCTGTTCTTCGCGCTGACGGCAATTTCGGTCTTTTTTGCCGTCGTCATTTTTCTGCCGATCATCTTCTTTTCGGTAAAATATCGTCGCGGATCTTCAGCCGATCGATCGAATCCAAAGTCCGGTTCACTTTTAATTGAGAGCGGCTGGACGATCGGACCGATTTTTCTTTCGCTGGTACTCTTTGCCTGGAACGCGCTCGCGTATTTTCGGATCGAACGAAGACCGGCCAACGCGATCGAAGTTCAAGTCGTCGGCAAACAATGGATGTGGAAACTCCAACACGCCGAAGGGAAGCGGGAAATCAATGAGCTGCACGTGCCCGTCAATAGCACAGTAGCAACAACGATGACGTCTCAGGATGTCATTCATAGCTTTATTTTCTGCGCCCAATATTGCGGCACGCAACATTCCCGAATGATTGGTCGCGTGGTGGTGATGGAGCCGGCGGCCTACGAGCGCTGGTTGAAATCGGGCGAACCAAGCGAATCCGTCGTGCGAACAGGAGACCGGCTATTTCACGATCGGGGATGCAGCGGCTGCCACGCGCCCAATTCGCAGTTCCACGCGCCGTTGCTACAAGGTCTCTACCGTAACCCTGTCCCGCTTGCCGATGGCACGATGGTCACGGCTAACGATCAATACTTACGCGATTCGATTTTGCAGCCCGCAAAGCAAATTACGGCTGGCTACGCAAACATCATGCCCAGTTTTGCCGGCCATTTGAGCGAAGAAGAGATCATGCAGCTCATCGCCTACCTGAAGTACATCGGTAATCAGCCGCCGCCATCGCAATGAACAGTAC
>QHRI01000088.1 GCA_003221375.1 Verrucomicrobiota bacterium | reverse complement strand
CGTATTTTCGCTGCGTTTCCATGTCTTTTGCGTGAGCCTTTGCGACATCTTCCGGAGTGGTTCCCTCCGGGAGCTCATGAATGTCCATGTATAACGGCATACCAGGAAGATCTTACCGCGATATGACCCGGTGCAAAACGCTGATCTTGGCCGGCTGGCTCAGCGTCTGGTAAACGACGCAATAGCGTTCGGTCAGGCGAATTAGCGTGGCGATTTGTTCTTCGCTCGCATCGGTGTCCATATCGAAATTTAGGCGTATTTCTTTGAAGCCAACCGGCACGTCTTTGGAAACGCCGAGCGTGCCGCGAAAATCCAAATCGCCCTCCGCTCGGATTGTCGCGCCGCGTAAAGAAATGTTCATAGCGGTAGCGACTGCGCTTAAGGTCACACCCGCACATCCTACCAGCGCTTCGAGTAACATGTCCGCCGAGCACGCGCTCTGTCCATCACCACCGGTCGCGGGGTGAAGCCCGGCTTCGACACGTGCCTTTCCCGTTCCGATTTTACAGGTGACGTTTTTATCGATTTGTCCTTCTGCACGAAGCGTGACCAACGCTGTTTCAGGGTGCTCTCGATACTGCGTCTTGAAAGGTGCTTGCAGTGATCTTAGGTCATCAGCGGTCATTGGGTATTATCTACCTGATTGTGTGAATCGAAATTCCGATTGCTGTTCTTAATAACACCGGGCTTCAGCCCGGTGCAACCCCGCCCAAAATGAAAACCGTTTCAACGGTTTTATGAAGAGAAGCCGTTGAAACGGCTCACGCTCGGCTTTTTTCTCGCACCCGGCTAAAGCCGGGTATTAATGAGATGAGCAAGCCGACAACTGCTGAGTTTTGCTAATCGACTCAGCGTCGTGACAACAGAATGCTATCGACGATCTGGTTAGTCAGCAGTTGGTTTAATGTTTTGATTCACTCGGAAGAAATTATCCGGATCGTATTTGGTTTTGATCTCGACCAGCCGGTCGTAATTATCGCCGTAGGTTTTCTTCACCCGTTCTTCGCCTTCGTCTCCCATCAAAAAGTTCACGTACGCCCCGCCGGCGGAATATGGATGAACCGCATCGTAATAACTCTTCGTCCATGAGATGATTTTATCCTTGTTAGCCGGATCGGGATCAACGCCCACGATCACCTGCGCCCATTTGGCATCGCGATAATTCCAGGCAGTATCCGTTTTGCCGATACGCGACGCGGCGCCATTGATCGGATACATATGCATGGTGGAATGCATGGTCGGCAGTTTTTCACCGAATCGAATGTGCTGCGCAATCGCGTCATCGCTTAACTCGTTCACAAAATCGGCGCGCCAGTACCACTGCAAGCCAGGAGGATAAAGCGCGTCGAACATGCTCTGTAACGCAGGTTGCGGCAGAGGACCTACAAAATCGAGCGCAGGCTTTTTGAAAGCTCGGATCGGCTCGAATGTCTTCTCTGTCTTCTCCTGGGGCCCCGTGTACGCCCAAACCACACCGCACATTTTTTTCATGTGCAGATTCTCTGGGAAAGGAGCAACCGGTGGGACGGTGAGAAAAGCAAAGAAGCCATTTAAATCGTCGGGCGCCGCGGGAATCAGATCCCGATACCACTTCATTACATCTGCTGTTTCGCTCAATTCGTAGAGCATTGGTCCGCCATAAATCGTGTCGATCGGATGCAGCTTGAACGTAAACGAAGTGACCACGCCGAAATTTCCGCCGCCACCGCGAAGCGCCCAGAACAAGTCCGAATTCTCGCCAGCACTCGTCTTAACAAACTCGCCATTGGCTAGCACGACATCGGCGGAGAGCAGATTATCAATGCTCAACCCGCATTTACGGGTGAGATGTCCGATTCCACCACCCAGGGTCAGTCCGCCAACGCCGGTGGTGGAAATGATTCCGCTAGGCGTCGCCATCCCGAACACGTGTGTTGCGTGATCCACATCGCCCCATGTACAGCCGCCGCCAACAGTGACAGTGCGCGCTGCTGGATCGACGCGCGTATATTTTATCGAGCCGAGGTCGATGACCAGGCCATCATTGCAAATCCCCAATCCTCCCGCGTTATGACCGCCGCCGCGGATCGCAACGAGTAGCCCGTTCTCTCTCGCGAAGTTTACTGAGTTAATGACGTCGGCCACATCAGCGCAGCGGACGATCAGGCGCGGCTTTTTGTGAATCATTCCGTTGTGTACCTTGCGCGCTTCATCGTAATCATTGTCGCTCGGTTGGATTAATCGGCCGCGAAGGTTCGCTTTGAAATCGGCAATAGAATTTTCGTTGAGCATATCGGCAAGTGCAGGTTTGTTTTGAGTTGGACTTTCGTCCTGTTCGACGGATATGATAAACACTTCACTCGGTCAGTGTCCACGACGTAGAATGTAGCAACCAACTACTTTGTATGTAGTATCTCTCCGCCGTTGATGAGCATCCGCTATGGTCAATTCTGTCCCGTATCCAAAGCTGCCGAAGTTTTAGGGGAACGATGGACGATTCTCATCATTCGGGAACTATTGCTTGGGACGACGCGCTTCAATGACTTTCAGCGTGCGTTGTCGCAAATCTCCCCGACTTTGCTGACCAAGCGCCTGAACCAGCTCCAGGAATGCGGGCTTGTCGTTCGGAAAACGGTGCCCGATCAGCGGCGAACGGAGTATCAACCAATGCCCGCGGCGAAGGAACTCAAGCCAATCATCTTCGGTCTTGGCAAGTGGGGGATGAGATGGGCGCGCGGCCAGATGAACGATGATGAACTCGACGTGGAATTGCTCATGTACGATCTGCATCGCCGGATCGATGCTACCCAACTCCCGGGTGGACGAACGGTAATTAAGTTCCTTTTCCGCGGTCTTCCAAAGTTTGGGCATTGGTGGATCGTGCTCGAAAATGGGGCGCGTGAGTTGTGCGTGGACAATCCCGGAAAGCAAATCGATATCCATTTAACCACAGACCTGCGAACGATGACTCACATCTGGGCCGGTGACATGGATATCCGGGCGGCGAAGAAAACCGGCCAGCTGCAATTAACAGGCAATCCGGTCTTAATCCGGACGGTATCTGCCTGGCTGCGGCCCGGGCTATTCGCCCATGTGCGGCCGGACGCCGAAACTTTGGGCCCGGAACAATCTGGCCGACCTTTTCACCTGGCTTCATCGCCGACGCGAACCAGGAAGCGCAGTTCGTCCACCAGTGCGTTCAAGTAAACTGCGATTGGCCTTCATTCCTCGACCGCCCGCCTGAAAGACGACAACGACTATCCTATAGCTTGAGGCGCGGCGCTTTTTTCTTGAAGCGCCAATTCATTCTTAGGTAGCCTTCGGCAAGAACGAACCTTGCTGCGATGCTCCTACAGGACAAAGCTTGGAGTCGCCGCGATTTCCTGAAGCTGGTTGGCCGGGCAGGGATGGCCAGCGCTGTCCCGACTCTCGCGAGTGCTGCTGCGCTTAATCCCGACACGGTTTGTATTTCGATCCTGCATACGACCGATTTGCACGGTCACATTCTGCCGACCTTTGACTACGATGGAAAGCCAGATTGCGGCGGATTGGCACGTTGCGCGACACAAATCAGGCGGTGGCGCCGTGAAAATCCCAACTCGATCTTGATCGACGTCGGCGACGTTTATCAGGGCACTGATGTCAGCCTGCGAAA
>QHRI01000087.1 GCA_003221375.1 Verrucomicrobiota bacterium | reverse complement strand
CGCTCGGCGGATGCTTGAGTCAACGAGGACATCGATCAAGCGAGCCGCCTCACTATGCGGATTTGGGAATGAGGAGCGGATGCGACGCGCCTTCGTCCGATGCATCGGAGTAAATGCGCTTGAATATCGACGAAGATTTTCGGCGTAGCAGTAACTGAAGAAATCTGTGCGATTCGCCGGTAGCAGGTGCCTTACGCCAAAGCGGTGACTTGAGTCGTCTCGCTTTTGTTCGGCGTTTCGCGAAGAGTGTTTAGAAGCGCGAGGCCTTCAGGCCAGTCGCTGAAGCCGCTGCTACTGTTGATGTGCCCGGCTTCACCAATCATCACGAACTTGCTGCCCCACGCCTTCGCAAAGGTTCGCGCGCGCACGACTGTGACGAATGGATCATTCGAGCTCGCGACTACAACTGTCGGAAATGGAAATCGCACCAGCGGCATCGGCGCATATCCAGTCGGGCCGGAAGGAAAGTTAGCAGCCTCGGGGTCGCTTGGCGCGCCAGAAGCGCTCCGCGAACTCGTTGTTCGAGTCTCGCGACCCACTCGGCACAGTGCGGCGTTTCCCAGTCATCCTGGATAACACGTTGCATGGTCTTGTCCTCGGCCTCCCAATGGCTCTGCCAATGGCCGGGGTCCGAGTTGTGAAGACCCGGAAGAATGAGTATGCGCGTCATGCAGCGGCCCCCGGCGCATCGGAGACACCGAATGTTCCATCAACAATTTCCACGAAGTTCCGCTCTTCGCGAAGAATGATACGTTTGGCTTCGGCTGCTGCGAAATTGTTACGCGCCTCGGGATCGGCCTTCAGTTTCTTTTTGTATACCTCGTACGAGGCGAGACTGTCGAAAGCAATCAATCCCCACGCGATGTTATTCGTGCCCTCATAGGGCAGAAAGTAACCGACGAGATGACCACCGCACCTTGGGACAATGCGACCCCAGTTCTCTGCGTACTCTTTGAAGGCTTCCCGCTGGTACGGATCGATTTCGTATCTGATGATGCAGGTAATTTTTACTGCTGTTTTCATAGGCATAGATTCCCCTAACACAATCTCACAACTCATCGCAAGTGCTGCTGCGATACTTGTAACAAGCCGCATGAATTCGCGCCGATCCATGTGTGAGGTTGAAAGTTCGATCGGCGGCATCTTTGCTCCTGAGCTTGGTCATCCCGTGAAATTAAATTCTAGTTCACGAGCGAACAGCCGTTGCGAAGATGAGTAGCAGGGAGAACCATCATTGAACAGATGCCCATGATCCGGTCCACATCGCGCACATTGCACCTCATCCCGAAACCTGGTAATCCGCAGTCCCCCGATGCTCGACTCAGCGCGCCGGCATTGCACCTCCCCACGCCGAGGGCGACAGGTCGAGTGGGGTGAGCAGCGACGGGGAAACGTTCGCCTTCATTTCCGTTCCCGCCGGAGTTGTCGGCGGTGTGCCTGTGACGCGAGCCAGGAATCCGTGGGCAATGCCGGAAGCATCGACGTAACGACCACAGATAACCCCCTGGTCATTGATACCGCCAAGCGACGTAAAGGTTGATCCGGGAAAATCAAAAGTGAAGAAGTTATTTGGCGGGACAAAGAAGAGTCCATGAGTCGCGCCTGAGGCGTCTGCATATCTGCCCACCACCCAGTTCCTATCGTTAAGTCCAAACAGGATTGTCGCAGTGGAGCCGGAAGGATCGATCGGGAAGTGCAGCGCCCCACTGGCGTCCCGGTAGTAACCGTGAACGATTCCTGACCCGTCTATATAGTATCCCACCACCAACTGGTTTGAATTATTGAGTTCGTAAGCAAAGGTCTGAAGAGCTCCCGGGACGCTAAATGACGTTATGGTTCCGCCAACGCTGACGAACCCCTGGTGGATCCCGTTGGGGCCTGTCAAAGCAAACGCGCCGGCAAAGTCGGCGGAATCGTTTATACTATGCACAAGAGTGCTGGCCGCGCCGGCAATATCGTATTGTGTGAAGGTGCCGCCCGACAGGAAAAAACCGTGAAAGTTGCCATCGCTGGCGGCGTAGTCACCGCAGACTGTGCGTGAGTTATTGATGCCTCGTCCTTCGGTAAGACCCACGGTATCATTAGGGTCGACGATCGGGTGGCTAAAGCTACCATCGCTGAACCGGACAAAACCGCGCGATACCAAGTTCGAATCGAGGAAAATGCCAACGATGTCGCCTCTCTCATTAATCTTTTGCGGGAGGGTCGAATTTCCGGTTCCGGGATAATCAAAAGTGGTAATCACTTCAATAGAGCCCGAGTTCGGTACTTGTTGAGCGAACGTCCCCATCAATGGGAACACGAAGAGAACTGCCAGAATGGTGTTAAATATCTTTTTTGGGTTCATGATGCTAATTGCCTCCTTAATTGAATTGCCCATTGCTAAACGCCGATGTGGCAAAAACACAAGATGCCAGGTAGCGCTGTTCGGTAAGGCCAGTTTGCCGGGAACACCCGTGTAGGTTATTGCCAGTCGTTGACCGCGACTGGCGCAGGAAAAAGCCGCCGTCTGTCGCGGCTTATTCAGGGAACGGTGCGTGAATGACGAGATCGCAGAAATTCCGTGGATGAAAACTCGGGCACGGAGCGCTCGCCGATGTCTCGCATGAAGGAGCGCGTCGCACCTCCAGAGTGCCTGCGCACCAAGCCGGCGCACGTCTTCAGAAATGAGTTCTTCAATTCCAGCCGGAGAAAGGCTCCTGGAATTTCATCAATGTCTGCCTTGCTTATCTTTGAATAGTCTGGACCGACGATGTCGGTCCCTGCTCCTCTCCAACCAATCTGATCTCTTGTAATGTCCAATAACAGAAGCGTGCGTGGCTATTCCATCCCAGACAATACCGAGCTTATCTGCGATTCTGAAGATGAGGAAAGCGTCATTTCCTGATGCATACTCCTGATCGCCACAGGATGGCTGCCGTGCTTGAAGCGGTAGGATCATGCGAGTTGCAATTTGTCATCACTGTTTGCAGGAGCATGTCAGATTTGATCCTCGGTCCTGACAAGAGTTCCAGGTCATTTTCATTGCACGAACGACAACTTCCTAACGATCCTTCGTCGCCTTTACAAATTTGAGCGCCATTGAATTGAGGCAGTAGCGCAGATGCGTAGGAGGTGGCCCATCATTGAACAGATGCCCAAGATGCGATCCGCACCGCGCGCATTTCACCTCGTCGCGCGACATTCCATGACTGGTATCTGTCTCTTCGATGATCTTGTCTTTGGCCAGGGCCGCATAGAAACTGGGCCAGCCGGTGTGCGATTCAAACTTTGTATCCGAGCTGAACAATTCGTTTCCGCATGCCCCACAGAGATAAATTCCTTTTTCGTGATTGTTCCAATACGCGTTCTTGTATGGCGCCTCTGTTTTGGCTTCGCGCAGGACTTGAAATTGTCCAGGAGCCAGAACCTTTCGCCATTGGTCATTACTCAACGCCACCTTTTGCGTCATCGGAGTAGACTCGATTTGCCGATGAATTCGAGTAGCTGTTGCGTCGTCCGCCATGCTGAGGCGAACGAATACAATGCACAGCAGAAAGAAGCATAACGGTTTCATTCTCCGTCGGCTTACCCACCAGCTTGAGGTTTCTTCAGACCGAGTTTTTTAAGCTTCGGTTCTATGATTTGTCGGACATAGGGATTGTTTGGATTTTTCCGGCAAAAATTCTGATGGTGTTCTGGTGCAGGACGAAACGATCCGCCTCGAGTAATCTCAGTCGCGATCGGCTTTGAAAACGATTTTTGGGCCTGCGCCTTCGATTTCTCGGCTGCAGCGTGCTGCTGCTCATCGACATAAAAGATGGCGGAGCGGTATTGCTTTCCGGTGTCCGGGCCCTGGCTGTCGACTTCGGTTGGATCGTGTGCGCGCCAGAAAAGATTGAGAAGTTTGTCGTAGCTTGTTTTGCTAGGATCAAACGTGATCTGTATCGTCTCGGCGCCCTGCATATAGCCCGAGACCACCGAGGTTACGCCCGGCGCTTGTTGAAAAACTGCCTCGGTGCACCAAAAACAACCGCCCGCGAAATAGGCGGCGTTTGCCGGGGCGCTGTAGGCCTGCGGAGAAAATGCCACCACCAATGCGAAGGTCAGATAGTGCGGCAAAGACTGGAAGAGACGCCGGGATTTACATTTGACCAATGACGAACGACAGACTTTCAACATAGCTCATCAACTTTTCGATTCCCATTGATGTAGCAATGACCACTTGAGAGAAGATGATAATGCCAGTTGCGCTTTGGAATAGGCGTGCAAATTGAACAGGAATCTCAGGAACCGGGGAAAACGGAATGTCCAGGAGCGAATCGCCTCTCAAGAAACGGCGACGACGTTCAATCATCGCGTTCGAACTGATTCGGCTCGATCGAAGCGCAACCGAACCATTGCACGAGCAACTCTATCGCCAGATTCGAGATGAATTAGAATCGGGCGCGTTCACCGACGCCGCGTCACGGCTTCCCTCTTCTCGAGCCATGGCCGATGACCTGGGAATCTCAAGGCTGACAGTTAGCCTCGCACTCGCGAAGCTCCACGCCGAAGGTTATCTGCGCTCGAAGGCCAGATCGGGAACGTTTGTTGCGCAGCCGCTCCCGGAGGCTTTTTTGACTGCCGACAAATTCGCCAAAGAACGAACCCGACGTGGTGAACCAAAAGCGTATCGGCCAGTCGAGCATCGAACTCGCATTTCCCATCGGGTAAAAGCAATTCCAGATCAGCGCGCGGGGAGACAATTTGATCTCGGAGCGCTGGGCGCAGGGCCCGGTGTGTCCTTGGTTCCCGGCCTTCCTGCGGTCGATGAATTCCCCATCGATATTTGGGAACGCCTCAGAACGCGGGTGCTTACACAAAAGGGCGCCCATTTGCTGCGGCACGCGTCAAGTCGTGGCGACGCGGACCTGCGCAAAGCAATTGCCACGTACCTGTGCGATTTCAGGGGCGCACGCTGTCATCCCGATCAAATCCTGATCGTCGGAGGAATGCAGCAAGCGATGTTAATCAGCGCCATGGCGCTAGTGGATCCAGGCGAGCCCGTGTGGATGGAAGATCCCGGTTTTCACCAGGCGCGCAGAGTCTTCATTTTGGCAGGTGCTAAAGTGGTTCCCAAGCCCTTGGACCAAGAAGGAATTGTGATCGCACGATCACCAAAGGAAAAACAGCCGAAAATCATCCATGTAACGCCTTCGCATCAATATCCGCTCGGTATGACAATGAGTTTCGAGCGCAGAACAGCCCTGCTTGATTTTGCGCGCGCTAACAATGCATTTATTTTTGAAGACGACTTTTACGCGGAGTTCCGTTTTACAGGACCGCCGCTCCCTTGTTTGCAGGGAATCGACGATTTCGGGCGCGTCATTTACGCCGGGACGATGAGCAAAATCCTCTATCCTTCCCTGCGCCTGGGCTACGTCGTTGCGCCAGAGGCGTTGATCGATCCATTGGTGAAAATCCGCAGCACAATGGAGACGAGAAGTCTTCGTCAAACAATTCAATGAGTTGCTCGGCGATCGTTTCACTTTGCAGGTTCCGGAGGGTGGATTGAACATGGTTGCTTGGCTGAAACGCGACGAAGACTTGCCCGCGATTAGAAGCATTACTCGCGAGATCGGAGTCAAGCCTTCACCGTTATCGTTTTATTGCATTCGCGCTACGCCGAAGCCTGCGTTCGTTTTCGGTTTCGCTGGTTGGACACCGGCCCAGATTCGAGAAAGTCTGATCAAACTCGCGTCGTCACTTCGAATGACGGGAAATCGTGAAGCCAAGCGATGAGTCGGCATGTCTAACAAGAAATCGCTCTTAAAGAAAAGGCGCCGGAGTTCAGTCATCGCGTTCGAAATGATTCGACTCGATCGCGCGTCTGCGGAACCGCTACACCAGCAGCTGTATCGGCAGATTCGTGATGAGCTGAGATCGGGCAGTTTTAGCGATGGTTCTTCCCGCCTTCCTTCCTCACGTGCCCTTGCTACCGCCCTGGGTATCTCCAGACTAACGGTGAACCTCGCATTCTCAAAGCTTCATTCCGAGGGTTATCTGCGGTCGAAAGCAAAATCCGGAACCTTTGTCGCACATCCTCTACCTGAGGCGTTTTTGAGCCCCACTGAGTTCGCCACGGAAGGAAAAACGCCGAGAGGTTTTAACTTAAGTCCTGTAGCGAAGCGACCGCTTCGCATTGCGGATCGAGTGATGGCCCTGCAAGATCAGCGCGTCGGAAATCAGTTTAATCTCGGTGCGACCGCCGCGACCCCCGGCATTTCGCTCGTGGCCAGCATTCCGGCGGTTGATGAATTTCCAGTGGCCGTCTGGGAGCGCCTCAGAGCACAGGTTCTCGCAAAAAAGGGTACACACTTGTTGCGCTATGCTTCACACCTGGGTGATTCCGACCTCCGCAAGGCGCTCGCAGCGTACCTGTGCGATTTTAGAGCTGTCCGCTGCGACCCAGATCAAATCGTAATTACTGGCGGGATGCAGCAGGCGATGCTGATCACAGCGATGGCGCTAGTTAATCCGGGAGAAACCGCGTGGGTCGAAGACCCAGGGTATCTTCAGGCTCGCCGAGCTTTTATCTTGGCCGGCGCTGAAGTTGTCCCCAAACCAGTCGATAGCGAAGGGTTAATGATCAAGCGCTCGTCCGGGGAACCGCTGCCAAAACTCATTTACATCGCGCCGTCACATCAGTTTCCTCTTGGCATAACAATGAGTTTCAAGCGGAGACAAGCCCTGCTTGAGTTCGCCCGCGCTCACGGTGCTTTTATTTTCGAAGATGATTATGATTCCGAGTTCCGTTTTATCGGCCCTCCATTGCCTTCTCTCCAGGGCCTCGATAACTCGGGCCATGTCATTTACGCGGGTACAATGAGTAAAATT